>NZ_JBEUPA010000113.1:0-30100 GCF_040492065.1 Actinomadura sp. NPDC000929
CGCGCTGCGCCGCCGCGGCCGCGAGCCGAGCCCCCGGGCGGCGGTGCTCCAGGTGGTCGGCGGCGTGCTGGTGCTGCTCGCGATCTCCTTCGCGCTCTGGTGGTGGAACTCCGCCCCCCGCGACGAGCGGCCGGCGCGGCCGGTCGGTCCGACGATCACGCATTCCCCGGCGCCCGCCCCGACCCCGACGGCCCCGACCCCGAACGCCCCGGGGAAGCAGGCCCCGCCGACCGACATCCCCGAGGTCTAGCGTTCCGGAGCGGCGCCGGCCCTAGGCGGACCGCACGCGCAGCTCGGCGTACGACGGGACGAGGACGCGGCGGGCCGGGCGGCGGGAGGCGACCCGGTACGGGCGGCCGGAGGCCAGCAGCGTCTCCAGCATCCGGGCCACCTGGACGCGCGCGACGGCGGCGCCGAGGCACAGGTGCCGCCCGCCGCCGAACCACAGCTGCCGCGTCTCGGGCACGTACGCGCGGCGGACGTCGAACGGCCCGGCGGCGCCCGTCGCCCGGTAGGTCAGCAGCAGGACCCGGTCGCCCGCGCGGAGCCGCCGCCCGCCGAGCGCGGCGTCCCGGGAGACGTGCCGCCCGATCACCGGCGCGGGGGCCGCGACGCGCAGGCCCTCGCGCACCGCGTTGTCCATGAGGGACGGGTCGTCGAGCAGCGCCCGCTGCCCTCCGGTGTCGTGCAGCAGGGCCGCGGTGCGGACGGTCCCGGACGCCCCGGTCTCCGTCCCGGCGATCACCAGCAGGGTCGCCAGGCCGCGGGCGAGCGGCAGGCCGAGGCCCATCTCGCGGCAGCGGCCGAGGAGGGTGTCCGGCCCCGCCGTCCGGTAGGCGTGCGGGACGCCCGTGGTGATCTCGTCCACGACGGCGCGGGCCCGCGCGACGACCGCCGGGTCCAGGCCGGTGGACGCGGTCGTGCCGAGCGCCAGCCGGGCGAGCCGCTCCCCGGAGGCGAAGAGCGCGCGGTAGGCGGCGTCGGCCCGGTCCGCGGGCAGGCCCAGCAGGTCGGCGACCATGCGTCCGGCCAGGACGCGGGCCGCGTCGGCGACGTCGACGGCGGCTCCGGCGGCGAGGCGGGCGGCGAGCGCGGCGTGGGTCCGGCCCTGGGAACGCTCCACCAGGGTCCGCGCGGCGTCCTCGGTGAACAGGTCCCGGGCGCGGGTGCGGACCTCGGTGTGCGTCGCCCCGCCGAAGAACCGCCCCATCTCGTCCCCGAAGAGCTGCGTCCAGAGGTGGCCGACGCCGCCCTCGCCGTTCATGCCGAAGCGGGCGTGGTCGTTGAGGACCTGCCGCGCGAGGACGGGGTCGGTCACCACCCACCCGAGCCTCGGCACGCGGGTGATGGGGCCGGTGTGGCGCGCCGCCTCCAGGAGGGCGTACAGGCCGGGGTTCGCCGTCCACAGCAGCCGTGCCTCGTACCGCGCCGCCCGGTCGGTCCTCATGCTGGTCACCCGCCGATTCTGGCGGGCGGGGAACCCGGAGGGAAACGCGGTATCCCTCAAACCGGGCTAAGTGGCAGTACTCACGACGTACCGGGTACAACGCCCGGTCCGGGATGCGTAGGGTTCCTCTGACCGGGAGCGCCCGCGGTCGGCGAGGCTGGCCGGACACCGAGCACGAGGAACCGGGGGACCCGATCCCATGAGAGCCCGCATCACCGCCGCCGCCGCGCACCTGCCGGACCGGACGGTCAGCAGCGCCGAGGTCGAGGCCCGCGTCGCGGCCGAGAGCGACGGGTACCGGCCGCACCCCACGATCGTGGAGCGGATGACCGGCATCCGCGCCCGGCACGTCATGCGCGACGACGAGCAGGCGTCCGACCTCGCCGTCGCCGCGGCCCGCCGCGCCCTCGCCGACCGCGCGGTCGAGCCGGAGCGACTGGACCTGCTGGTCTTCGGGTCGGCGTCGCAGGACCTCGTGGAGCCCGCGACCGCGCACATCGTCGCCGCCAAGCTCGGCGCGACCTGCCCCGTCTTCGACGTCAAGAACGCCTGCAACAGCTTCCTCAACGGCCTCCAGATGGCCGACGCGCTGATCCGCACCGGGCAGCACGAGCGCGTCCTGGTCTGCACGGGCGAGAGCCCGTCCCGCGCGATCCGCTGGAACGTGCGCGACCGCGCGCAGTTCGTGGACGCGTTCGCCGGCTACACCCTCTCCGACGGCGGCGCCGCGATGCTCGTCGAGGCCGCCCCGGACGGCGGGATCTTCTACCGCGACTTCGCCGCCGTCTCCGCCGCGTGGGAGGTCGGGACGCTCCCGGGCGGCGGCTCGATGCACCCGCGCGACCCCGAGTTCGGCTACTTCAGCGGGGACGGGCGGCGGCTGAAGGACGCCTTCCTGGCGACCGGTCCGGAGATCTTCACCACCGCGCTCACCAAGACCGGGCTGACCTGGGACGACTTCGCGGTCGTCGGCGTCCACCAGGTCACGCTGCCGTACCTGGAGACGCTGCGCGCGATCCTCGGAATCCCGCCCGACCGGCTCGTCGTCACGCTGCCCGACCACGGCAACGTCGCGTCCGCGAGCCTCCCCCTGCAGATCGCCACCGCGCTCGCCGAGGGGCGCTGCGGGCCCGGCGACAGGATCGCGCTGATCGGGCTCGCCGGCGGCGTCAGCCTCGGCGTCGTGTTCGCGGAGCTGTGACGATGAACCAGCCCGGACCCGCGGAGCCGATGAATCTGTGGATCGTCATCCCCGCCTACAACGAGGAGAGCTCGATCGGCGCGACGCTGCGCCGCCTCGCCGCGCAGACCGACACCGGTTTCACGCTCGTCGTGGTCGACAACGGCAGCACGGACGCGACCGCCACCGCCGTCAAGGAGTTCGCCGCCGGCACGGAGGCGTTCGACGTCCGGATCGTCCACGAGCCGGAGAAGGGGACGGGCGCCGCGGCCGACACCGGCGTCCGCCACGCGATCGGCGCGGGCGCCACTCACGTCGCCCGCACCGACGCCGACTGCCTGCCCCACCGCGGCTGGGTCGCGGCGGTGAAGAGGGCGTTCGCCGAGGGCCTGGAGATGGTGTCCGGACCGCTGCTGCCGCGCACCGACGAGTTCCCGCTGAAGTTCTGGGAGCGCCGCCTGCTGCCCGCCGTCATCGACCTCGCCGCTCTGTTCGGGCGGTTCCGTCCCGGCAACCAGGACCCGCTGTACCTCGGGCCGTACGTGATGATGCCGGGCTGCAACCTCGCGATCACCGCCGACCTGTACGCGCGGGCGGGCGGCTTCCCCCGCACCCGCATCGAGGACGTCCACGAGGACCGCGCGCTGGTCAACCGCGTCCGCTACGTGACCGACGCCTACGGGCTGCGCAGGGACGTCGTCGTCTACGGGTCCGTCCGCCGGCTCCGCGCCTTCGGGCTCGTCAGAACGCTCGGCTGGTACGCCGACCACCGCTACCGCCCCGCCGTCGTGGACATCCGGCTGAGCGCGGGGGACGGCCGGTGAACTGGGAGACGCGGCTCTACCTGGCCGCCCATCCGGTCGCCTACCCCCTGCTGCGCGGCGTCGCGCGGCGCGGGCCGGTCGTGCGCGTGCCCGGAGTCGGGGTGGTCGTGAACGACTCCGCCCTGGCCCGCGAGGTCCTCATGGACGGCGAGACGTTCCGCAAGGACGGCCCCGGCTCGCCCGGCGAGCTGTGGACGCCCGTCCTCGGGCCGTCCGTCCTGCTCAACATGGAGGGCGACGCCCATCGCGCCCTCCGCCGCCGCCTGACCGACCTGTTCACCCCCTCCTACACCGAGGCGCTGTGCGCCCGCGTGCTGGCCGAGCCGCTGGCCGCGCTGTCGGACCGCCTGCGCCGCGGCGCGGCCGTCGACCTCGTGGACGCGGCGCGCGTCATGGCCGGAACCGTGATCGGCGAGGTGATCGGGCTCGAAGGCGGCACCGAGGCCGCCTACCGGGACCTGTTCGACGAGGGAGAGAAGATCGTGTCGATGGTGTCGCTGCGCACGCGGCGGCTCTCCCCGTCCCAGGCCCGCCGCGCCCGCGCGGTGCTCGACCCGCTCGGCGACATCGCGGCGAAGTCCTACCTGGCGGGGGACGAGTCCACCGTCATGGGGCGGATGCGGGCCCTCGGCCTGTCGCGGGACGAGGCGCGCGGCGCCGCCGGCGCGTTCTTCCTGACCGGCACCGAGACCGTCGCCACGCTGCTGCCGCGTCTGATCGCCCTGCTCGCCGACCACGGGCAGCTCGACCGCGTCGCCGGCGACCCCGCTCTCTTGGACCGGGCCGTGGAGGAGGCGATGCGGGTCGCGACGCCGACGCCCGTCATGCTGCGCAGCGTGCACCGCCCGGCCGCGGTCGGGGGCGCGGCGGTCCGCCCCGGCGACCGGGTGCTGATCGCCACGCACAACTGCTGCCGCGCCCACGGCCCGTTCGACCTGGACCGGCCGCACCCGCCCGAGCTGCGCCGCCTGTGGTTCGGCGCCGGGCCGCACTTCTGCATCGGGTATCCGCTGGCGATGGCGCAGATCCGGCTGGTCGCCCGGACGCTGCTCGCCGCCGCGCCGCTCACGGTCACGCGCCGCGCCGCCGCCCGGAACGTGCTGATCCCGACATACCGCCACCTGGCCGTCCGGTCCGGGCGCTCCCCGGAAGGGAGGGCGGCATGACGCTCGTCCGGCGGCTTCTCGACCAGGCGGCGCGGACCCCGTCCGCCGTCGCCCTGATATCCGGGGACGGCGCGGAGCTCACCTACGGCGACCTGCGGCGGCAGGTGCTCGCCGTCCGGCACGGGCTGCTGTCCGGCGGGCTCGCCCCGGGCGACGGCGTGCTGTTCTCTGTGCGCCCCTCGCCGGAGTCGCTCGTCCTCGCGCTGGGCGTGGTCGCGGCCGGGGGAGTCGTGGTGTTCGCCGACCCGGGGGCCGGGCCGGAGATGTTCACCGCGCGGCTGCGGCTGGCCCGTCCCCGCTGGTCGGCGGCCGAGTCGGTGCTGTACGCGGGCAGCAGGCTCCGGCCCGTCCGGGCGTACGCGCGGCGGCGCGGGCTGCTCCTGCCGAACCTGGCCGACCTGCAGATCCCGGGTGAGGGCCCGATGCGGCACCTCCACGTGGGCCGCCGCCTGCCGGGCGTGCCCCGGGGGGCGCTGTCCTTCGCGCGCCTGGCCGGGGGCGAGGCCCCCGAGCCCGACCGCGAGGCCGACCCGGACGCGCCCGCCGCCGTCATCTTCACGTCGGGGACGACGGCGGACCCCCGCGCGGTCGTCCACACGCAGGCGTCGCTGGCGGCGGCGCTCGACCTTTTCCGGTCCCGGCTGCCCCTCGGGCCGGGGGACGTCGTCCACACCGACCAGCTCATGCTCGGCCTGCCGACGCTCATCGCGGGCGCCCGCTGGTCGATGCCGCCGCTCTTCTGCGCCCCGGCCGACTTCGCGCGGCTGATGCGCGAGCGGCGGGCCACGCACACGTTCTGCGTCCCGGTCCACCTGGCCGAGATCCTGGACGCGTGCCGCGAGCTGCCGCCGTCCGTCCGGTACGTGCTGCTCGGCGCGGCGCCCGCGCCCCCGGCCGTGCTCCGGCAGGCGGTCGAGGCGGCCCCCGCCGCGGAGGTCCTGTCGGTGTACGCGATGACGGAGATCCTGCCCGTGGCGATCGCGTCGGCGCGGGAGAAGCTCGCGCACGACGGGCCCGGCGACCTGCTCGGCGCGCCGCTGCCCGGGGTCGGGGCCCGGCTCGGCGCCGACGGGGAGTTGCTGCTGTCCGGCCCCAACCTGTGCCGCGGCTACCTCGGCGCGGACCCCGTCGCGGAGCTGCCGACCGGCGACCTCGCGCGGCTGGACGGCGGCCGCCTCGTCCTGACCGGCCGCAAGAAGGACATGCTGATCCGCGGGAAGTTCAACCTCTACCCCGGCCTGTACGAACCGTCGATCGCCGCGCTGCCCGGCGTGGCCGAGGCCGCCATCGTGGGCGTGCCGGACCCGCGGACCGGGGACGAGGAGGTCGTCCTCGCGGTGGTCGGCCCCCGCGACCTGCCCGACCGGCTGCGCCGGACCCTCCCGGACGTCATCGACCACGACGCCCTCCCGGACCGCATCGTCGTCCTGGATGAGCTGCCCCGGTCGGGGCGCACCCGCAAGCTCGACCGGGACCGGCTCCGTGAACTGGTGGCGCCGTGAGGATCGCGGTGACCGGGGCGTCCGGGTTCGTCGGCGGCGCGGTGTGCCGGGCGCTCGCGTCCGCGGGGACCGCCGTGCTCGCGTTCGGCCGCCGCCCGGCGGTGAACGCCGCCCACGTGGGCGGCGCGCCCTACCGGGCCTGGGACCTGACGCGGGGCCCGCTTCCGGACGCGCCCGCAGTGGACGCGGTCGTCCACTGCGCGGGCAGCGTCACCGACTGGGGGCCCGCCGCCGCCCTCTTCGCCGCCAACCTGACCGGCACGCGCAACGCCCTGGCGAGCTTCCCGGGTGCGCGGTTCGTGCACGTCAGCACGGCCAGCGTGTACGACCCGTTCGTGCCGAGTTCCATGGCGCGCGAGCACGAGGCCCCGGTGCGCCGCTACATGAACGCCTACGGCGCCTCCAAGGCCGCCGCCGAACGGGCCGCCGCGGGCGCCGGCGCGATCATCCTGCGCCCCCACGCGGTCTACGGGCCCGGCGACACGACGCTCCTGCCGCGCGTCCTGTCGGCCGTGCGGGGCCCGGTCCTGCCCGCCGTCGGGACGGGCCGCCAGCGCGTCAGCCTGACCTCGGTCGGGAACCTCGTCCAGGCCTGCGTGCTGGCCGCGACGGGACCCGCGGCCTCCGGCGTCTTCAACGTCGCGGACGCGGAGCCGGTCGCGATCGACGACGCCTTCCGCGCGATCCTGCGGGAGCGCGGCGTGCGGGCGCGCCCGGTGTACGTCCCGGCCCGCGCCGCGCGACCGCTGGCCGCCGTTGCCGAGGGGGCGTTCCTGCTGGCCCGCCGCCCGGAACCGCCGCGCCTCACCCGCTACGCGATCAGCCATCTCGCCCTGGAGCGCACCTTCGACACCACCGCCGCCCGCGAGGCCCTCGGCTACGACCCGGCCCCGACGTCCTTCGCCGGGGCCGCCGGCTGGTGAGCGTCAACCCCAGGTTGACGATCGAGGATCGTCAACCTATGGTTGACGCATGACCGAATCCCAGCGGCCTCCCGTCCAGGTCCGCCTCGACGACCTGATCAACGGCATCAAGAAGGTCCACACCGACGCCCTCGAACAGCTGACCAGCGCGGTCCTCGCCGCCGAGCACCTCGGCGAGGTCGCCGACCACCTCATCGGCCACTTCGTCGACCAGGCCCGCCGCTCCGGCGCGTCCTGGACGGAGATCGGCAAGAGCATGGGCGTCAGCAAGCAGGCGGCGCAGAAGCGCTTCGTCCCGAAGGGGGAGCAGCCCGACCTCGACCCCTCGCAGGGCTTCTCCCGCTACACCGAGCGCGCCCGCAAGGTCGTCGTGGCCTCGATGAGCGAGGCCCGCGCCGCCGGCAACGCCGAGATCACCCCGGCCCACCTCGTCCTCGCCCTGCTCACCGAGCCCGAGGCGCTCGCCGCCAAGGCGATCCTCGCCCAGGACGTCCTGCTGGACACCCTCCGGCAGGCCGCCACGGCGGCGCTCCCGCCGGAGGCGGAGGGCGAGCTCCCCGAGCTCATCCCCTTCGGCCAGGACGCCAAGAAGGCCCTGGAACTGACGTTTCGCGAGGCTCTGCGCCTCGGCCACAACTACGTCGGCACCGAGCACATCCTGCTCGCCCTGCTGGAGTTCGAGGACGGCACGGGCGCCCTCTCCGACGCGGGCGTCGACAAGGCGGCCGCCGAGGCGAACATCACCGCCGCCCTGGAGGCCATCGCCGCCAAGAGGGACACGCCGTGAAGCGATGAGTTCCGGCTCCGCGCACGGTCCACCCCACCATGGAGAAGCTCATCAAGGCCAACGGGGCGGAACTGTGCGCGGAGACGTTCGGTGACCCGTCCGACAGCCCGATCCTGCTGATCGGCAACACGATGCTCACGTGGCCGGACGACCTGTGCGAGCGCCTCGCCGCCTCGCGCAGGTTCGCCGTCCGCTACGACCTGCGCGACACGGGCCGGTCCGAGACCGCCGACCCCGAGGCGCCCCGCTACACCCTGCGCGACCTCGTCGCCGACGCCGCCGGCGTCCTCGACGCCTTCGGCCTTCCGTCCGCGCACGTCGCCGGGTTCGGCGCCGGCGGCTGGATCGCCCAGCTCCTCGCCCTCGACCACCCGTCCCGCGTCGCCACCCTGACCCTCGTCGCCACCCGGCCCACCGCCCCGGGGCCGGCCGACCCCGACCTGCCCGACCACGCCCCGGAGCTGATGGCCCGCTTCATGCAGCGCCCGCAGGTCGACTGGACGGACCGGGAGTCGGTGGTCGCCTTCCAGGTCGAGAACGCCCGCCACATGGCGGGCACGTCCTTCGACGAGGCCGAGGCCCGCGCGAACATCGAGCGGATCTTCGACCGCACGGTGACCGGGGCCGACCCCGGCAAGGCGCACCGGGCCAACCAGATGGGGACCGTCTTCGCGGCCCTGGACACCGGCGACCGCTGGCGCGAGCGCCTTCCCGAGATCAGCGCCCCGACCCTCGTCGTCCACGGGGAGGACGACCCCTTCTTCCCGCTGGGCAACGGCCGGGCGCTGGCCGCCGAGATCCCGTCCGCCGAGCTCCTCGTCCTGCCGGGCACGGGCAACGAGCTTCCGCGCCGCACCTGGGACGCGGTCGTCCCGGCGCTCCTGCGGCACACCTCCGCCTGACGGGCGCCGGGGCCGGCGCGGCTCAGACGAGGAGGGCGAGGAAGAAGTCGACGCGGTCCTCCATCCGGGACAGGTCCCGGCCGGTGAGGTCCTGGATGCGCTGGACGCGGTAGCGGACCGAGTTCACATGGAGGTGGAGCTCCTCGGCGCAGCGCGTCCAGGACCCGGAGTTGCGCAGGAACGTCTCCAGCGTCCGGACGAGGTCGGCGCCGTGGACCTCGTCGTAGGAGTGCAGCGGGTCCAGCAGGCGCACCCGGAACATCCGGCGGACGTCGTCCGGCACGCTGGCGAGCAGCAGCACGTGGGTCGCGAGCTCCTCGTGCCGGACCACGCAGACAGGGGAGGGGCGGGTCGCGGCGAGGCGGCGGGCGTGCCGCGCCTCCTCGATCGCGCCGCGCAGCCCGGAGGGCCCGGCGGGGCCGCTCACCCCGACGGCCACGCGGGTGCCCGCGAGGCCGGGGGCGAGGAAGCCGAGGGCGTCCTGGACGGCTGCCGCGACGTCCTCCCCGGCGGACGGGACGAGCGCGACGGCCTCCCCGTCCAGCAGCCCGACCACCGGCCGCGCCCCCGGCACGACCTCGGCGAGGACGTTGCGCAGCTCGCCCGGACGCAGCGGTCCCTGCGCGGACGCGGCGACGGCCACGACCGGTGAGGCGAGCCTCTCCGGCTCGGGCGGGTCGTCCCCGGTGAAGGCGGCGGTGACGATGTCCTGGGACGCGCGGTCGTCGGCGCGCATCCGGGCCCGTTCGAGGCCGACGATGGCCGCGAGTTCTCCGGCCATCGCGTGGCGTTCGGGCGGCCAGGCGGCGACGTCGCCCTCCAGCGCCACGAACCAGTCGGCGACCCGGGGCGTGTCGGCGGGCGACACGGCGAAGACCGACATGTCCTGATCTGGGACGTGGTGCGGCAGCCGCGGCGCGCCGAGGAACGCGGCGGCCAGGGCGGTGGGGTCGGCCGGCTGCGGGCCCGCGACGACGCGCCCGGCCGGGGAGAGGACGTGGCAGTGGCCGACCAGGTCGAGCACGGCGTCGAGCCCGGTCCCCTCGACCAGGCGGCGGTGCCGGTCCAGCAGGGCGGCGAGGTCGGCGGCCCGGGCGCCGGACAGGTGCCGGACGACCTCCTCGGTGACGGTCGCGAACGCCACGTCCTCCGGGACCTTGAACAGCGGCATCCGGTGCCGGCGGCACGCCGCCACGAGGTCGTCCGGGACGGCGCCGAGCGTGAGGTCCCACGCGGCCAGGCCGGACACGCCCGCCCCGGCGAGCGCCGCGACGAACGCCTCCGAGTCGGCCGGGCCCGTCCGCCAGACGAGACCCGTGAGCACGAGCTCGCGCCCGCGCAGGTAGCGGCCGGGGTCGATCAGGTCGGTGGTGACGACCCAGCGGATCGGCCGGTCCAGCTCGTCCTCCCCGGTGACGACCTCCAGCCGCAGGCCGGGCATGGCGAGCAGGGAACGCAGCTTCATACGTAGGAAGCTACAAAAGACCGCCCGCGACCGGCGCTCCGGTTCGGACGTCCTGCCTCTCGACCTGGCCCCGGACGGGCTTGTGTACTGCAAGCGTGGTGGAACCGAGCACCGAGGAGCTGGCGGCCTGCTGCGCGTCCCGCCGGTGGATCGCCGCGGTCGGCGGGCGGGCCTACCCCGACCTCGCCGCGCTGCGCGCCGCGTCGCGGCGGGCGCTGGACGGCCTGGACTGGGCGGACGTCGAGGAGGCGCTCGCGGCGCATCCGCGCATCGGGGACCGGGTGGGCGGCGCCACGCTGGAGGCCCGCTGGTCGCGGGGGGAGCAGGCCGTGGCGAGAACCGCGGAGGCCGATGTTCAGAACGCCCTCGTCGCGGGGAACCGGGCCTACGAGGAGCGTTTCGGCCACGTGTTCCTGATCCGCGCGTCCGGGCGCTCCGCGCTGGAGATGCTCGCCGCGCTGCGGGAACGGCTCGGCAACGACCCCGCCGCCGAGCGCGAGGCCGTCCGCCGGGAACTGGGGGAGATCGTCGACCTGCGGCTGGCCCGGCTGGGGAAGGAGGACGCGTGAGCCTTTCGACGCACGTTCTGGACGCGGCGAAGGGGGTGCCCGCCGCGGGCGTGGCCGTCCGGCTGGACCGCCGCGACGCGGGCGGCGGCTGGACGACGCTCGCCGAGGCCCGCACCGACGCCGACGGCCGCGTCCGGGAGTGGGGCGCCGAGCCCGGCGAGGGGGTGCACCGGCTGACGTTCGCCACCGAGGGGCTGTCGGACTTCTACCCCGAGGTCACGGTCGCGTTCACCATCGCCGACCCGGGCCGGCACTACCACGTCCCGCTCCTGATCAGCCCGTTCGCGTACTCGACGTACCGGGGGAGCTAGTGGCGATAGTTCTCGGGCCCAACCGCTACGGCAAGGCGGAGACGCGCGTCGTGCGCGTGACGCGGGACGGCGGCGTCCACCGGCTCAAGGACCTGAACGTCGGCGTGGCCCTCTCCGGCGCCATGGACGAGGTCCACCTGACCGGCGACAACGCGGCCGTGCTGCCGACCGACACCCAGAAGAACACCGTGTTCGCGTTCGCCAAGAGGCACGGCATCGGCGCGATCGAGGACTTCGGCCTCCTGCTCGCGCGGCATTTCACGGCCTCCCAGCCGGCGGTCGCCCATGCCCGCGTGGAGATCCGCGAGTACGGCTGGCGGCGCGTCACGGGCGGCCACTCGTTCGTCCGGGACGGCGGCGAGGTGCGCACGGCGCTGGTGCACTGCGGCGCCGAGGGGGAGTCGGTCGTCTCGGGCCTCACCGACCTGGTCGTCCTCAACTCCACCGGCAGCGAGTTCCACGGCTTCGCCCGTGACGAGTACACGACGCTCGAACCGACCGACGACCGGATCCTCGCCACGGCGGTGACGGCCCGGTGGCGGCACCGGGGCACGGCCGGGGCCTGGGACGAGTCCTACGCCGCCGCCCGCGACGGCCTGCTGCACGCCTTCGCCGAGACGCACAGCCTGTCGCTCCAGCAGACGCTCTACCAGATGGGGCGCCGGGTCCTGACCGAACGGCCGGAGGTCTGCGAGGTCAGGCTGTCGCTGCCCAACAGGCACCACTTCCTGGTCGATCTCGAACCGTTCGGCTTGGACAACGACAACGAGGTCTATTTCGCGGCGGACCGCCCGTACGGGCTCATCGAGGGGACGGTGCTCACCGACGACGCGCCCGCCGCCCCGGCGGCCTTCGACTGAGGCCGCCATGGAGGAATACTGAGACATGGACTTTCTACGACCGCTGACCTGGGAGGACGCGCTCGCCGCCAGGGCCGCGCGGCCCGGGGCCCTGCCCGTCCAGGGCGGCACCGACGTCATGGTCGAGATC
Source organism: Actinomadura sp. NPDC000929 (assembly GCF_040492065.1). Classification (NCBI taxonomy): domain Bacteria; kingdom Bacillati; phylum Actinomycetota; class Actinomycetes; order Streptosporangiales; family Thermomonosporaceae; genus Actinomadura; species Actinomadura sp. NPDC000929. Next base: position 12,067 of record NZ_JBEUPA010000113.1, read on the forward strand.
AACTTCGACGTCCGGCGGCCCGAGGCGCTGCTCGACCTGACCCGGATCCGCGCCCTCGCCGAATGGGACACGGCCGACGGCCGGCTCCGCGTCGGCGCCGGCGTCCCCTACGCCCGGCTGATCGGCGAGCTGGGCGGGCGGCTGCCCGGCCTCGCCCAGGCGGCACGCACGGTCGGGTCGCCGCAGATCCGCAACCGCGGCACGGTCGGCGGCAACCTCGGCGCCGCGTCGCCCGCCGGGGACGGCCATCCGCCGCTGCTGGCCGGGGACGCGGTGGTGGAGGCCGAGTCGGCCGAGCGCGGTGTCCGGATGATCCCGATCGCGGAGTTCTTCACCGGGGTGAAGCGCAACGCGCTCGCGCCGGACGAGCTGATCCGCGCGTTCTGGACGGCGCCCGCGTCCGGCCCGCAGTACTTCTCCAAGATCGGCACCCGGAACGCGATGGTGATCGCGGTCTGCTCGTTCGCGGTCGCGCTGCACCCGGGCGAGCGCCGCGTCGGCACCGGCCTCGGTTCGGCCGCCCCGACCCCGCGCCGCGCGACCGAGGCCGAGGCGTTCATCTCCGGCGAGCTGGACTGGGACGGGCGCCGCCCGCTCGCCGAGGCCGCCGCGCGGCGCTTCGGCGAGCTGGTGCGGGACGCGGCGTCGCCGATCGACGACGTTCGCGGGACGGGCGGGTACCGCAGGCACGCCCTGGCGGTGCTGGCGCGCCGCACGCTCACCTGGGCCTGGGACGACCACCGCAGGGCGACCGTGGGAAAGGCGGCCTCGTGATGCGCGTGAACCTGACCGTCAACGGGGCCGAGGAGGCCGTGGACGAGGTGTGGGAAGGCGAGAGCCTCCTCTACATGCTCCGCGAGCGGATGGGCCTGCCCGGCTCCAAGAACGCCTGCGAGCAGGGCGAGTGCGGCTCCTGCACCGTCTACCTCGACGGCGTGCCGGTGTGCGCCTGCCTGGTCGCGGCGGGCCAGGCCGAGGGCCGCGAGGTCGTCACCGTGGAGGGACTGGCCGAGGGGCCGCCGGGCGAGGAGCGGCTCGACCCCGTCCAGGAGGCGTTCGTCGAGGCGGGCGCCGTCCAGTGCGGGTTCTGCACGCCCGGCCTGATCGTCCAGACGCACGACCTGATCGAGCGGAACCCGGCGCCGTCCGACGCGGAGATCCGCGAGGCCCTCGCCGGGAACCTGTGCCGCTGCACCGGCTACGAGAAGATCCTCGACGCGGTGCGCCTGGCGGCCGAGCGGAAGGCGGTCGACCGATGAGGCGCCTCGTGATCGAGAACGCCCATGTCGCCACCGTGTCGGGTGACGAGCACCCGGGCGGCCACATCGTGGTCGAGGGCGACCGGATCACGTCCGTCGGGCCCGGTCCGGCCCCGGAGACGGGCACGGACGGGGCCGAACGGATCGACGGCACGGGATGCCTCGCCACTCCCGGCCTGGTCAACTCCCACCACCACCTCTACCAGTGGGCCAGCCAGGGCATGGCCGTCGGCGGCACCCTGTTCGAGTGGCTGACCACCCTCTACAAGCCGTGGTCGAAGATGGACGCCGAGGTCGTCGCCGGCGCCGCCACCGCCGGGCTCGGATGGCTCGCCAAGTCGGGCTGCACGACGTCCACCGACCACCACTACCTGTTCCCCAAGGGGCGCGGCGACCTGTTCGCGGCCGAGATCGAGGCCGCCCGGGAGCTCGGCGTCCGGTTCCATCCGTGCCGGGGGGCGATGGACCGGGGCGAGTCGCAGGGCGGACTGCCCCCGGACGAGGTCGTCGAGGACCTCGACACGATCCTCGCCGAGACCGAGGCCGCGATCGACCGGTACCACGACCCCTCGCCCGGCTCCCTGCTGCGCGTCGCCGTCGCGCCCTGCTCGCCGTTCTCCGTCACGCGGGACCTGCTCGTCGAGTCGGCCCGGCTGGCGCGCGACAAGGGCGTGCGCCTGCACACCCACCTCGCCGAGACGCTCGACGAGGAGGAGCACACGCGCGAGCAGTTCGGCATGACGCCGACCGAGTACATGGACTCGATCGGCTGGCTGGGCCCCGACGTGTGGCTCGCGCACTGCGTCCACCTGCACGACACCGACGTCAAACGGCTCGCCGAGACCCGCACCGGCACCGCGCACTGCCCGAGCTCCAACGCCCGCCTCGGCGCCGGGATCGCCCGCGTGTCGCACCTGCTGGAGGCGGGCGCGGCGGTCGGGCTCGGCGTGGACGGCGCGGCGTCGGCCGAACTCGTCCCGCTGGCCGGGGAGCTGCGGCAGGCGATCTACATGCAGCGCGCCCGGTACGGGCCGACCGCGCTGGACGCCCGGCAGGCCCTGGAGATGGCGACCCTCGGCGGCGCCCGCTGCCTCGGCCGCGAGGACGAGATCGGCGCCCTCGCCCCCGGCAGGCTCGCCGACATCGCGCTCTGGCGCGTCGACGGCTTCCGCGCCGCGGTCGACGACCCGGTCGTCGCGCTGGCGTTCGGCCCGACGCCGCCGCTGGAGCGCCTGCTCGTCGGCGGGCGCACGATCGTGGACGGCGACACGCTGGTCACCGTCCCGCAGGACGAGGCCGGGCGGCGCGGCGCGGACGCCCACCGCCGCCTGATGCGCCTCGCGGAGGAGGTGCTCTGAATGACGTCCCCGACCACGACCCCGGCCCACGCCGCCACCCCGGGGACCGGCGGAGTCGGCGAGAGCCCGCTGCGCCCCGACGGCACCCTCAAGGTCACCGGTGAGTTCGCCTACGCCTCCGACCTGTGGCTGGAGGGCATGCTGTGGGGCGCCACGCTCCGCAGCCCGCACCCCCGGGCGCGGATCCGGTCGCTCGACGTCGGTCCCGCCCTCGCGCTGCCCGGCGTCCGCGCCGTCCTCACCCACGAGGACGTGCCCGGCCGCAAGGTGTTCGGCATCGACCACACCGACGACCAGCCCGTCCTCGCCATCGACCAGGTCCGGCACCAGGGCGAGCCGGTCGCGCTCGTCGCCGCCGACCACCCCGAGACGGCGCGGCGCGCGATGGACCGGATCGCCGTCGACTACGAGGTGCTGGAGCCGGTCACCGACCCGCGCGCGGTGATCGCCGACCCGGAGGGCCTGAAGGTCCAGGACCGCGGCGGCATCACCCGGCACCAGCCGGTCCGGGTCGGCGACGTGGACGCCGCCAGGGCCGCCGCGGCGGTCGTGGTGTCCGGCGAGTACGAGGTCGGCATCCAGGACCAGGCGTTCCTCGGCCCCGAGGCGGGCCTGGCGATCCCGACCGAGGACGGCGGCGTCGACCTGCACGTCTCGACGCAGTGGATCCACAACGACCTCAAGCAGATCGCGCCCTGCCTCGCGCTCCGCGAGGACCAGATCCACATGACCCTCGCCGGCGTCGGCGGCGCGTTCGGCGGCCGCGAGGACCTGTCGATGCAGATCCACGCGGCGATGCTGGCGCTGCGCACCGGCCGGCCCGTGAAGATGTCCTACAACCGGTACGAGTCGTTCTTCGGGCACGTCCACCGGCATCCCGCGCAGATGCGGTACGAGTACGGCGCCACGCGGGACGGACGGCTCCTCTACGCCGACGTCGAGATCGTCCTGGACGGCGGCGCGTACACCTCGTCCACGATGAACGTCGTCGGGAACGCCGCCTCGCTGGGCGTCGGCCCCTACGAGATCCCCAACATCCGCATCGACGGGTACGGCGTCTACACCAACAACCCGCCGTGCGGCGCGATGCGCGGATTCGGCGCCGTCCAGGCGTGCTTCGCCTACGAGTCGATGATGGACAAGCTCGGCGCCGCCTGCGGCCTCGACCCGGTCGAGATCCGCCGCCGCAACGCCGTCGCGCAGGGCTCCCGGCTCGCGACCGGGCAGGTCATCGAGTCGCCCGCGCCGCTCGCGGACATGCTGACCCGGCTGGAGGCCATGCCGATGCCTCCCGCCCCGGACCGCTCCGACCTGCGCGACCTGCCGGGCGGCGTCTCCCAGACGACCCACGGCGAGGGCGTCGTGCGGGGCGTCGGCTACGGCGTCGGGCTCAAGAACATCTGCTTCTCCGAGGGGTTCGACGACCTGTCCACGGCCCGCGTCCGGCTGGAGGTCATCGGCGGGGAGGCCACCGCCCTCGTGCACACCGCCGCCGCCGAGGTCGGGCAGGGCCTCGTCACGGTCAAGGCGCAGATCGCCCGGACCGAGCTCGGCGTCCAGAAGGTCACGATCGCCCCGGCCGACAACCGGGTCGGCGACGCCGGGTCCTCCAGCGCGTCCCGCCAGTCGTACATGACCGGCGGGGCGGTCAAGGCGGCCTGCGAGGCGGTCCGCGCCGAGCTCCTCGCGCTCGCCGGGCGCCGCTTCGGCCGCACCGACCTGACCGTCGCCGGCGGGAAGATCATTTCGCGGGCCGGGGGCGCGCTCGGCACGATCGAGGACGTCCTCGGCGAGACCGCCATCGAGTGCACCCGCGAGTACCACCACCGCCCCACCATGCCCCTGGACCCGGTCACCGGTCAGGGCCGCAGCCACACCCAGCTCGCCCTCTGCGTGCACCGCGCCGTCGTCGACGTGGACGTCGACCTCGGCCTCGTCAAGGTCGTCGAGCTGGCCGCCGTCCAGGACGTCGGCAGGATCCTCAACCGGACGGCGCTGGAGGGGCAGATCCACGGCGGCACCGCGCAGGGCCTCGGCCTGGCGCTGATGGAGGAGATCGTCGTGAGCGGCGGCCTGGTCCGCAACCCGTCCTTCACCGACTACCTGATCCCCACCATCCTCGACATGCCGCCGATGCGGCTGGACATCCTGGAGCACCCCGACCCCGAAGCCCCCTACGGGCTGCGCGGCGCCGGGGAGCCGCCCACGCTGTCGTCCACGCCCGCCGTCGTCGCCGCGATCAGGGACGCGACGGGCCGGGCGCTGACGCGCGTCCCCGTCCGCCCGGAGCACATCGTGGCCGGCCCATGACCCCGGACGACCTCGTCATCCGTTCCCGCCGGACCGTCCTGCCGGAAGGAGAGCGACCCGCGGCCGTCTCGGTCCGCGCCGGGCGCATCACCGCGATCTCGCCCTACGCCGCACCCGCCTCGGTGGACCTGGGCGACGTCGCACTGCTCCCCGGGCTCGTCGACACCCACGTCCACGTCAACGAGCCGGGCCGCACCGAATGGGAGGGCTTCGCCACCGCGACCCGCGCCGCGGCGGCGGGCGGCGTCACCACGCTCATCGACATGCCGCTCAACTCGCTGCCCCCGACCGTCGACCCGCCCGCGCTCGCGGCCAAACGCGCCGCCGCCGAAGGCGCCTGCGCCGTGGACGTCGGCTTCTGGGGCGGCGCGGTCCCCGGCAACACGCCCTCGCTCCGCCCGCTCCACGACCTCGGCGTCTTCGGATTCAAGTGCTTCACCTCCGACTCGGGGGTCCCGGAGTTCCCGCCCCTCGCGCCCGCCGAGATGAGAGCGGCGTTCCGCGAGATCGCCGCCTTCGGCGGCCTGGTCATCGTGCACGCCGAGGACCCGGCCTCGCTGTCCCCGCCGACCGGCGGCGACTACCGCGCCTTCCTCGCCTCCCGCCCGCCCTCCGCCGAACGCCGGGCCGTCGAACAGGTCGTCCGGCTGGCGGAGGAGACCGGGGTGCGCGCCCACATCCTGCACCTGTCGGCGGCCGACTGCCTGGACGTCATCGCCAAGGCCCAGGCCGGCGGCCTGCCGGTGACCGCCGAAACCTGCCCCCACTACCTGACCCTCTGCGACGGCGACGCCGGGACCGCCGCGTTCAAGTGCTGCCCGCCCATCCGCGACGCCGCCAACCGCGACCGGCTCTGGCAGGGACTCGCCTCCGGAGTGATCTCCTGCGTCGTCACCGACCATTCCCCCTGCACGCCCGACCTGAAACGCGGCGACTTCGCCACCGCGTGGGGCGGCGTCTCGTCCCTGCAACTCGGGCTCCCCGCCGTCTGGACGGCGGCCCGCGCCCGCGGGCACGACCTGGCCGCGGTCGCCCGCTGGATGTCCGAGGCCCCCGCCGCCCTCGCGTCCGTCCCCCGCAAGGGCGCCATCGCCGTCGGAAACGACGCCGACCTCGTCGCCTTCGCCCCGGACGAGACCTTCACCGTCGACCCCGCGTCCCTCCACCACCGCCACCCGGTCACCCCCTACGAGGGCAGAACGCTGACGGGGGTCGTCCAGGCCACCTGGCTGCGCGGCGCACCCGTCGGCGACGTCCCCGCCGGCTGCCTGCTCACCCGCGAGGAGGGACGATGACCGACGTCACCGCCCTGCCGGACCTGGCCGTCCGCACCCTCGGCGGGTCGGTCGTCGCCGCCAGCGACGAGTCCTTCGCCGAGAAGGAGAATCTGCTCAACCCGTGGAGACCGGCCTTCCGCCCGGAGACCTTCGGCCCGAAGGGCCAGCTCTACGACGGCTGGGAGACCGCCCGCCGCCGCACCCCCGGCCACGACTGGGCCCTGATCCGCCTGGGCCTCCCGGGCCGGATCCACGGCATCGTCATCGACACGGCCTGGTTCAAGGGCAACTACCCCCCACACGCCTCAGTGGAGGCCTGCTTCGCCGACGGCTACCCCACGCCCGCCGAACTCGACGCCGCCGACTGGCTGGAGATCGTCCCGAAGACCCCTCTCCAGGGCGACACCACCCACACCCTCCCGACGGCTGAGCCGGAACGCGTCTTCACACACGTTCGCCTCAAGATGTTCCCGGACGGCGGAATCGCGCGCCTCCGCGTCCACGGCAGGGTCGTCCCGAACCCTGCGTACCTGACCGGCCTGACGGTGGACCTGGCCGCCCTGGAGAACGGCGCCCACGTCCTCGACTGTTCCGACCGCTTCTACTCGTCCCCGGACAACATGCTGTTCCCCGGCCTGGCCCGCACCCAGGCCGAAGGCTGGGAAACCGCCCGCCGCCGCGACGGAGGCCATGACTGGGCCGAGATAGCCCTGGCCGCCCCCGGCGCCATCGAACTCGCCGAAATCGATACCACGAACCTCAAATTCAATGCCCCCGCCGAAGCCCAGCTGACGGCCACCACCACAAAAGGCGACCACGCCGTCATCCTCCAGCGCACCCGCCTGCAACCCGACACCCGCCACCGCTACCGCCTGAAGACCCCGGAGGTAGCGAAGGTCCGCCTGGACATCTACCCCGACGGCGGCATAGCCCGCCTACGCCTCTGGGGCCCCCTAACCCCCAAAGCCGAACAAGCCCTAATAACCCAATGGAACACTCACACCCGTAAATAACGGACTGTGATGCACGCCACACGAGAAGTCATTGGATAGTCACGGTATCTAACAGTGGCGGTCAAGTAACTTGCCGTGCATGGTCACCGCCAAACACGAAGGGCCAATAAAGATCATCCGGAACAACCCGGAAGTCGTGGCCCAATTACTCCAAACCGCCTTCCAAATCGAACTCTCGAAGGATCTGTCGATCAGGACGGTCTCGGAAGAGTTCACCAATATCGCTCCGACCGCATACCGGGCCGACAGCGTCATCGAGATCTGTGAAGGCGCCTCCGCTCGCCCCAGCATGGCCGTCGTCGTGGAGGTCCAGCAGCGCCAGGACCCGGCGAAGCGCCGGTCGTGGCCCGTGTACCTCACCACCCTCAGGGCCAGGACGCACTGCCCGTGCTACCTGCTCGTCATCTGCCCCGAGCGCCCGGTGGCCGAGTGGGCCCGCGAGACGATCAAAGTCGGTCATCCGGGCTTTGATCTCCGGCCGCTCGTGGTCGGCCCCGGCGTGGGCCCACTCGTCACCACCCCCGAGCAGGCGGTGCAGGCACCCGAGATGACCATCGTGGGCACATTGGCCAACGTCACCACTCCCGATCAGGAGGCAATGGAGATCACTCACGCCGCCCTCGTCGCCATCGAGAACGCGGGCCACGAGAACGCCGACCTATACACTGACCTTGTGCTCAACGCGCTGCCGAAGGCGGCGCGTCGCATCCTGGAGGAACTTGTGAAAGCTGACATCGTCGACTACGAGTTCAAGAGCGACCTGTTCCTGCGCTCCCAGGCCAGGGGCGAGGTCAAGGGCGAGGCGAAGTCGGTTCTGAAGGTCCTTGAGGCGCGGGGGCTTTCGGTGGCCGACGACGTGCGGGAGCGGGTCCTGGCCTGCACTGACCCGGAGCAGTTGGATCAGTGGCTGGTTCGGGCTGTCACGGTGGAGCGTGCTGACCGGTTGTTCGGCTGAGGCGCGCGGGCGCGGATGAGGACGCCCCCGGTGGGTGCCGGGGGCGTTGGGCCGGTCACGGGGCCTCGGTGGGGTCTTCCAGGAGGTCGTCGAACTCGCCGTCCTTGACGCCGGCGATGAAGGCGTCCCACTCGGCCTCGGTGAAGTAGAGGATCGGGCCCTCGGGGTTCTTGGCGTCGCGCATGACGACGGCCCGCTCACCGAAGTCCTTGTGCTGGACGGGGACGTCCTTGCCATCGATGAACTCGATGATGACCCCGTCGCTGAGGATCGGTTCCTGTCCGGTCACTGGCACCCCTTTTTCGTCCTGGCTCCTGTCGGACCCAAGGCTAATGGGGAACGCATGGGCGGCACATGGGAAAACGGTGACTCTCCGTTCGCTCCCGTGTCGCTCAGTCGATGAGGAGGCGCGAGGCGGTGATCTCCAGGCGGGCCTGGATCTCCTCGGCGGTGGCGTTGCCGCGCAGCATCTCGATCATCTCCATGGTCCAGATGCCGGACAGGGCGCGGGCGACGAGGCGGCGGGGGTCCTCGGCGGGGATGTTCTCCGGCGGGCCGGACGCGGCGCGCAGGAGCAGCTCGCTCATGCGGTCGCCGAAGTCGGTCTTGACGTCGGAGAGGAGGAGGGAGCGGATCAGCGCCTCCGCCAGCTCCGGCTCGCGCATCAGGCCGCGGGTGGCGCGCATCAGCACCTCGACGGCGCGGTCCGGGGCGCCTCCGGCGCGGGGCGGGCGGCGCTCGATGCTGCCTTCGAGGAGGTCGAGCTCCTCGCTGACGACGGCGACGACCAGGTCCATCTTGGACGGGAAGTAGCGGTAGAGGGTGCCGAGGGCGACGCCCGCGCGCTCGGACACGGTGCGCATCTGCATCGCCTCGATCCCGCCGCGCGATGCGAGCGCCGCGGCCGCCTGGACGATACGCTTGCGCCGCTGGTGCTGGCTGCGGGAGCGCACGCCCTGGCCGCCCGGCTGACCCCGGGTCTCCTCCCCGGTCACTGTCGGCTCTGCGGTCACGGTCGCCTTCCCTTCTGTGCGGGCCCGGTCGCCCGACGCGTCCCTCCCAGGGTACCGCTCTTGCGAGAACCTGTTATCTGATCAGCTCACCGCGATCTCGTCTCCGGCCGCCCTTACCCGCCCGGTTTCCCGTGACACCCAGGCGAACCGGCTTGCGAAGGAGGGAGATCGGCCCTCTGGACACTTAGTAGAATCTGTTCTACTTTTTCGCCGTGGGACGGAGCGGGGAGGTGGGCCGGTGAGCGTCGCGGCGCTGCTGGAGGCGCGGGCGGACGACGACCGCCCCGGGCTGCGGTCCGCCGACGACGGCCGGGCCTGGACGTGGCGGGAGGTCGTGGCCGAGTGCGCCGCGCGCGCCGCGTGGATGCGCGGTGAGGCGCGCCCCGACCGGCCGGTCCACGTCGGCGTCCTGCTCGACAACCTTCCCGAGGTGGTGTTCCTCCTCGGGGGCGCGGCGCTGTCGGGAGCGGTGGTCGTGGCGCTGAACCCGACGCGGAGCGCCGTCGAGCTTGCGGGTGACGCGGAGCGCGCCGACTGCGATCTTGTGCTGGCCCAGCCGCGGTATGCGGGCAAGGCCGCCGCGCTCGGGCTGCCCGTGGTCGACGTGGACGCCTTCGGTGAGCTGATCGCGCCCTTCGCGGGCTCGCCGGTGCCCGGCGTCTCGGCGATCGAGGCCGGGACGCTGCTGATGCTGATCTTCACTTCTGGGACGTCGGGGCGTCCGCGGGCCGTCCGCGTCACCCACCGGAAGGTGGTCGTGCCGGGCGAGATGCTCGCCGGGCGCATGCTGTCGCCGGAGGCCGTCGTCTACTGCCCGATGCCGCTGTTCCACTCGGGCGCGGTCATGGCGGCGTACGCGCCGGCGCTGGCCGCCGGGGCCGAGCTGGTGCTGCGCGCCCGGTTCTCGGCGTCGGCCGTCCTGCCGGACGTGCGCGCCCACGGCTGCACCTACCTGCACTACGTCGGCAAGGCCCTCTCGTACGTGCTGGCCACACCGGCGGGGGAGGACGACGCCGACAATCCGGTGCGGTTCGCGTTCGGGAACGAGGCGGCGCCGGTGGAGCAGAAGGCGTTCGGTGAGCGTTTCGGGTGCTTCGTCATCGACGGCTACGGATCGACGGAGACGGCGATCTCGCTGGCGCCCGACCCGTTCGGGCCGCAGGGCGCGCTCGGGAGGCTCACCGACGGCATCGCGATCCTCGATCCGGCGGGCCGGCCGTGCCCGCCCGGCGTGTTCGACGAGGCCGGACGCCTGGTGAACGGCGACGAGGCCGTGGGGGAGCTGGTCAACACCGGCGGCCTCGGCCTGTTCGACGGGTACTACAAGGAGGACGCCCCCGACCGGCTCCGCGACGGCATGTTCTGGAGCGGCGACCTCGCCTACGCCGACGCGGACGGCTACGTCTTCTTCGCCGGGCGCAGGGGCGACCGGGTCCGCGTGGACGGCGAGAACTTCGGCGCCGTCCAGGTGGAACGGGTCCTGGCGGAGCTTCCCGGCGTCCGGCAGCTCGCCGTGTACGGGGTGCCGGACGCGGCGTCCGGCGACCAGGTGATGCTGGCCGTCGCCGCCGACGCCTTCGACCCGGGCGCGTTCGCCGGCTACCTGCGCGGGCGCGCCGACCTCGGGCCGAAGTGGATCCCGCGGTACGTGCGGGTGGCGCGGGAGCTGCCCGCGACCGCCTCCAACAAGATCCTCAAGCGCCGGCTGGCCCGGGAGGGCTGGCGCACCGACGACCCGGTGTGGTGGCGGCCCGGCCGCGACCTCGACTACCGCCCGATGACCGCGGCGGACGCGGCCGCGCTGCGGGACGAGTTCGAGCGCCGCGGCCGGCTGCACCTCCTGGAAGGGAGCGGATGAGTGGACTTCAACCTCGACGAGACCCAGCAAGAGATCAAGGGGCTCGCGGCGGACGTGCTCGCGCGGGAGGCCGCGCAGGAGCGGCTGGAGGCGTTCGAGAAGAGCGAGGCGCCCTATGACGACGTGACGTGGAAGGCGCTCGCGCAGGCGGGGCTGCTCGGCGTCGTCCTGCCCGAGGACGCGGGCGGCGCCGGGCTCGGGCCGGTCGAGCTGGCGGTGGTCCTGCGGGAGGTCGGGGTCCGCACCGCGCCCGTCCCGGCGTACGCCTCGCTCGCGCTGGCGGCCGTCCCGATCGGGGCGCACGGGACGCCGGAGCAGCGCGCCCTGCTGGCCCCGCTCACCGAGGGCGCGACGATCCTGACGGGCGCGTACCGCGAGGTCGGCCCGGCCGGGGAGGTCGCCGCGACGGCCCGCCCGGACGGCGGCGGGTACGTGCTGGACGGCGTGAAGACGTTCGTCCCGTACGCGCGGGAGGCGTCCCTGATCCTCATCCCGGCCCGCGTCGAGGGGGGCGGCGTCGGGGTGTTCCTCGTGGAGCCCTCCGCCGTGACGATCACCGGGCAGCCGTCGGCGACGTCGGAGCCGCTGTCGCGAGTCGCCCTGGACGGTGTCCGGGTCGGCGCGGACGCCCTGCTCGGCGGGACGTCGGACGGCGCCGCCTGGGACACCCTGCGCCGCTCGGCCGTCGCGGGCGCGGTCGCCGTCGCGTCCGGCGTCATCGACGGCGCGCTGGAGCTGACGAAGGAGTACACGAAGACGCGCGAGCAGTTCGGCCGGGCGCTCGCGCAGTTCCAGGCGGTCACGATGCAGATCGGGGACGTCTACATCGCCAAGCGCGCGCTGGACGTGGCCGTGTGGGCGGGCGTGTGGCGCCTGGCGCAGGGCGCGGACGACGCCGAGGAGGTCCTCACCATCGCCGCCTACAACGCGTGCGACCCCGTGGTGAAGGCGCTCTACACCTGCCAGCACCTGCACGGCGGCATCGGCCTGGACATCACCTACCCGCTGCACCGGTACTTCGCCTGGGGCAAGCACTGCGGGCATCTGCTCGGCGGCGGCGAGGACCGTCTCGACGCGCTCGGCGCCCTCATCGCCCAGGAGGCCTGAATGTTCATCGACCTGACCGACGAGCAGAAGCGGCTGCGCGCCGAACTGCGCGAGTACTTCGAGAACTGCCTGACCGCGGAGCAGCGCGCGGCCATCCGCGCCGACCCGTTCGGCCCGCCCTACCTGGAGCACTGCCGGAGGCTCGGCCGCGACGGGATGCTCGGCGTCGCGCTCCCGAAGGAGTACGGGGGCCGCGGCTACGGCCCGGTCGAGCAGACGATCTTCGCCACCGAGATCGCCCGCGCCGAGGTCACCTACCCGCTGATCACGCTGAACTCCGTGGCGCCGACGATCCTGCAGTACGGGTCGGAGGCGCACAAGGAGCGGTTCATCCCGCGCATCCTCGCCGGCGAGTGCCACTTCGCGATCGGCTACAGCGAGCCCGGCGCCGGCACCGACCTCGCGGCGCTGCGCACCACCGCCGTCCGGGACGGCGACCACTACGTCGTCAACGGCCAGAAGATCTTCACCTCCGGCGCCCACCACGCCGACTACGTGTGGCTCGCGGCCCGCACCGACCCGGAGGCCAAGAAGCACAAGGGCATCTCGATGCTCATCGTGGACTGCGCGGACCCGGGCTTCTCCTGGACGCCGATCATCACGATGGACGGCGCGCACCACACGAACTCGACGTACTTCCAGGACGTCCGCGTCCCGGCCGACATGCTGATCGGCGAGGAGAACAAGGGCTGGGACCTCATCGTCAACCAGCTCAACCACGAGCGGGTCACGCTCGGCCCGGCCGGGAACATCGGGCACACCCACGTCCGGTTCGCGCGGTGGGCCCGCACGACCCGGGGGCCGGGCGGCCGCCCGCTCATCGAGGAGCCCGCGGTGCGGCGCGCGGTCGCGCAGGTCTACGCCTACCTGCGCGCCAACGAGCTCCTCAACTGGCAGGTGGCGGCCAACCAGGACCTCGGCTGGCTCGGCGCGGCCGACGCGTCCGCCACCAAGATCTACGCCTCGGAGCGGATGCAGGAGGTCGGCCGGATCGTCGGGGACGTCCTGGCCCGGTACGGCGACCCGGGCGACCCGGAGACGGCGGACTTCATGGAGGCCCAGGACCGGCTCGCCAAGGGCGCGCTCGTGCTGACCTTCGGCGGCGGGGTCAACGAGATCCAGCGCGAGCTGATCGCCATGATCGGCCTCGGGCTGCCCCGGGCGCCGCGCTGATGCCGCGCTGATGCCGCGGGGGCCGGCCGGGTCGGGCGGCGGTCCGCCGCCTGACCGCGGGCCGCCCCGCGGTCAGACCTTCCTGGCCCGCACCTGCTTCGGCCCTGCGCCGTGGGCGAAGCCGGCGACCTCCCGGGGGTCGCGGTGGGCGTGCTCGTGCAGTTGCAGCCGGGACGTGGCGCGCCGGAGGTCGTCCATGAACAGGTCGGCGAGGTCGTGCCCGAACCCGTTGCGCACCACGACGCGCAGGACGTCGAGGTCGGTGCGGTTCTCGGGGAAGCTGTAGGCGGGCACGAGCCACCCGTTCTCGCGCAGAGCGGCGGACACGTCGTAGACGGTGAAGCCGGGGGCGTCTCCCCGGACGCGGAACGCGAAAACCGGGAGTTCGCCGCCGTCGGTGAGCGTCTCGTACGGGCCGAGCCCGGCGATCTCGGCGGCGAGCCGGGTGGCGACGTCCCGGCACCCCTGCTGGACGCGGCGGTACCCGTCGAAGCCGAGCCGCAGGAAGTTGTAGTACTGGGCGACGACCTGCGCCCCGGGGCGGGAGAAGTTCAGCGCGAACGTCGGCATGTCGCCGCCGAGGTAGTTGACGTGGAAGACGAGGTCGTCGGGGAGGGCGTCCTCGTCCCGCCACAGCGCCCAGCCCACGCCCGGCATGACGAGCCCGTACTTGTGGCCGGAGGTGTTGATGGAGGCGACCCGCGGCAGCCGGAAGTCCCACGGCAGGTCGGGGTCGAGGAACGGGGCGATCATCGCGCCGGACGCGCCGTCCACATGGACCGGGACGTCGAGCCCGGTGCGGGCCTGCAGGTCGTCGAGCGCCGCCGCGATGTCGGCCACGGGCTCGTAGCTCCCGTCGAACGTGGAGCCGAGGACGGCGACGACGCCGATGGTGTTCTCGTCGCAGAGCTCAACGGCCTCCCGCGCGCCGAGGTGGTAGCGGTCGCCCTCCATCGGCACGTAGCGGGGCTCGACCTCGAAGTAGTTCGCGAACTTCTCCCAGCAGATCTGCACGTTGACGCCCATGACGAGGTTGGGGCGGTCGGCCGGCGCGCCCGCGGCCCGCCGCCGCTCCCGCCAGCGGCGCTTGAGCGCGAGGCCGCCGAGCATCGCGGCCTCGCTCGATCCGGTGGTGGAGCAGCCCACGGCGTGGTGCGGGTCCTCCGCGTTCCACAACCGGGCGAGCATGCGCACGCAGCGCATCTCCAGGTCGGCGGTGCGCGGGTACTCGTCCTTGTCGATCATGTTCTTCTCGGCGCACTCGGCCATCAGCAGCCGCGCCTCCGGCTCGGCCCACGTGGACACGAACGTCGCCAGGTTCAGCCGCGCGTTGCCGTCCAGCATCAGCTCGTCGTGGACCACCTGGTAGGCGGTGGACGGCTCCATCTCCCCGGCGGGCAGCCGGTTCCGCGGGACCGTCAGGGGCTCCCGCGTGAAGATCGGGTTGATCTCCAGGTCGCGGCCGGCGCGCCCGGCGCGGGGCGGGTGCTTCGGAGCCATGTCGCCCTCCTCGTCCGTGCGGGGACGGGGCGCCCCCGGTCCCGCACGTCAGGTACCCGCCGCGCCGCCGCGCACACACCGCGTGAGCGTGTCGTCGCAGGTCGGGCGCCCGCCGGGGCCCGGGTCAGCCCGCGGGGGAGGGCTCGTCGAAACCGTTCTCCAGGATGGCGAAGGCCTGGTCGACGGTCTCCGACAGCGTGGAGAACGCCCCGCCGAGGCGGCGGGTGGCGTCGGCGGCGGCCTGGAACGCGCAGGTGGTGGCGGCGGCGACGACGTGCGGGCGCAGCTCCGTGGCGGGGTCCAGGCCCATCCGCTCGGCGATGACCTCGGTGAGCAGCGCCTGCTTCTTCTGCGCGTGCTCCAGGCTGCCCGCCATCAGCGTCGGGCTGTCGCTCATCATCGAGAGCATGCACTCGAAGCGGCCGGGGTCGAATCCGAGCTCGCCGGCCTCGCAGGCGCGCGCGATCTCCACCACGGTGTGCCGCAGCGCGGTCATGATCGGCTCGTCCGGGGGGCGTTCGGCGAGCTTGCCCAGCACGGCGCGGGTCTGCTCTTCCTGGAAGGTGAGGGCGACGTCCTCTTTCGAGGCGAAGTAGCGGAAGAACGTGCGGGACGAGACGTCCACGGCGTCGGCGATCTCCTCGACGGTGGTGGCGTCGAACCCCTTCTCGGCGAAGAGGGTGAACGCGGCGTCGACGAGCGCCTCTCGGGTGCGCTGCTTCTTGCGTTCGCGCCTGCCCGGGGGCTGGGAACCGGGGCCGGACGTGCCGGTCTCGGGGGCGGTCGCGGTCATGCGCGCATTGTAATCGCCCGGCGATCGTCCGTCGAGCGCTGGATGTCGTGACGTGAAACATGTCGCACGCAGACCAAGGGCAGTTGACGACAACTGTCATGCCATGACAGTTTGTGCCCATGCCAAGCCGGAGGTCGATATGACTCAGTCCCATGGCGCCGAGACCCTCGAACCGGGCGCCGTCCCCATACCGCCGCGCGACCAGGCGCGCGGCCGTCCCGCCAGGGCGGGACACGGGCATCCCTGGCTCACGCTCGTCGCGGTCGCGCTGGGCGTGATGATGGTCGGGCTGGACGCGACCGTCGTGTCCATCGCCAACCCCGCGATCGCCAAGGACCTCGGCGCGAGCCTGTCCGGCCTGCAGTGGGTCACCAACGCCTACCTGCTGGCGCTCGCCGTCACGCTGATCCCGGCCGGGAAGATCGCCGACCGCTTCGGCCGCAAGCGCACCTTCCTCGCGGGCGTCGTCGGGTTCGCCGTGTCGTCGGTGCTGATCGGGCTCTCGGGCGGGCTCGGCATGGTGATCTTCTGGCGGGTCGTGCAGGGGTTCGCGGGGGCGCTCCTGCAGCCCGCGAGCCTGGCCCTGCTGCGCAACACGTTCCCGGCCGAGCGGCTCAACGCCGCGATCGGCATCTGGGGGTCCACGGTCGGGATCTCCATCGCGGGCGGCCCGATCGTCGCCGGGCTGCTGGTGGAGAACGTCAACTGGGAGTCGGTGTTCTTCCTGAACGCCCCGCTCGGGCTGGTCGCGCTGCTCGTCGGCCTGTGGGTGATCCGCGAGTCGCGGGACGAGGAGGCCGCCGGCTCGTTCGACCTGGCGGGCGTCGCGCTGCTCAGCGGCGCGCTGTTCGCCCTGGTCTGGGGGCTCATCAAGGCCGGTGAGCACGGGTTCGGCGCCACCGTCCCGCTCGTGTCGTTCGCCGCGTCCGTCGTGCTGTTCGCCGCGTTCGTCTGGAACGAGCTGCGGGTGGAGCGCCCGCTGCTGCCGCTCGGGCTGTTCCGGTCGGTGTCGCTGTCGGCGGCGACCGGCCTCATCGTGCTCGGCTTCTTCGGGATGTTCGGGACGATCTTCTTCATCACCCTGTACCTGCAGCAGGTGCACGGCATGAGCCCGGTGGACGCGGGCGTGCGGATGCTCCCGATGACCGGCGTGTTCATCGTCGCCTCCCCGGTCGCGGGCGCGCTGACCAGCCGGTTCGGGCCGCGGGTGCCGCTCGTCCTCGGGATGGCGTTCACCGCGGCGGCGATGTTCGGCCTGTCGCGCATCGGGGTGGACGCCCCGTACGTGCAGCTGTGGCCGTGGTTCGTGCTGGTCGGCCTGGCGTTCGGGATGGTCATCGTGGCCGGCACCGAGGCCATCGTCGGCAACGCGCCGGCCCATCTCGCGGGCGTCGCGGGCGGCCTCCAGCAGACCGCCTCGCAGGTCGGCGGCGTCCTCGGCACGTCGGTGCTGGGCGTGCTGCTGTCGACCAGGGTCGGGGACGTGCTGTTCGGGAGGCTCACCGGCGCGGGCCTTCCCGGGGCGGCGGCACACCAGCTCGAAGGGCAGGGCGGGCTCGTCTCGCAGGGGGTGGCGCCCATCCCGCCCGGCACGTCGAAGGAGGCGGCCGACGCCATCACGACGGGGAGCCACCTCGCGTTCATGGACGGCTTCCAGACGTCCCTGACCGTGGCGGGCGCCGTCGCGGTCGTCGCGGTGCTCGCCGCGCTCCTGGTGCGGCGGGGGACCTCTCCGGTCGAAGGCGCGGCCGCCGCGTAGGCCCCGGTCTAGGCTGCCGGTGTGATGGGTTTCGCGAGGCTTCGCCGGATCCTCAGGTCCTATCCGATGCCGCTGGCCTTCCTCGGCCTGTTCGCGGCCGTGTGGATGGTGCAGGTGCTGGTCCTGCCGCCGGGCGCGCGGCAGGCGGTGATCGCCTGGGCCAGCACCAACCTGGCCAACCTCGCGGTCAACCCGGTCGGGACGATGGTCGCCTCGGCGTTCGTCGCCGAGGGGTCGCAGGGCGTGCTGCTCGTCGCGGCGGCGATCGGGCTGTTCCCCACCACCCGGCGGTTCGGGAACCTGCGGGCCGTCGCCCTCATCGCGGCCTCGCACGTGCTCGGCACGCTCGTCAGCCAGGGGATCGCGCTGGCGCGGCTGGAGGCGGGCCTGCTCTCGGACTCCATCCGCACGATCCCCGACGTCGGCCCGTCCTACGTGCTGTGCGCGGCGCTCGTCGCGGCCTTCCTGTACGGGGACGGGCGGGTCCGCCGGCTGGTCGCGCTGGCCTGGTGGTGCGCGCTCGTGCCCGTCCTGCTGGACGGTCTGCTCACGCTGGAGGTCGCCGCCGTCGGCCACCTGGTGGCCATGCTCACCGGCGCGGCGGCCGGGGGGCTGCTCCTGCTCCTCGAACGCAGGCGCGGGCCCGCGCCGCTGGGCGC
>NZ_JBEUPA010000114.1:0-29917 GCF_040492065.1 Actinomadura sp. NPDC000929
CGGGCCGGGCGGCCGCGACGCCGCCCGGCCCGCCCGGCGCACGCGATGAGAGAGGGAGACGGGTGTCCTACACGCCGGTGCAGACCTCGGCGACGGTTCTGACGGTCCGCCAGGTGCAGGACTACCGCGCGATGACGCTGGTGGCCCCGGCCATCGCCGAACGGTTCAGGCCCGGCCAGTTCGTGGCGCTCGCCGTGGGCGGCGAGCACACGTCCCGCCTGGTGCGCCGCTGCATCGGGGTGCACGAGGTCAAGTCCGACTACGGCGGCACCGTCGAACTGGTGTTCGCCGACACCGAGCCCGGCACCGCCTGGCTCGCCGGCCGCCGCTCCCGCGACCAGCTCGACCTCGTCGGGCCGCTCGGCCGCCCGTTCCGGCTGCCCCGCGATCCCGTCACCTGCCTGCTCGTCGGCGGCGGGCCCGGCGGCGCGGCCGTGTTCGCGCTGGCCGACACGCTGCTGCGGCGCGGCTGCCAGGTGCACTTCGTGCTCGCCGGCGCCTCCGCCCGGCAGGTCTTCGGGTCCCGCATGGCGCAGCGCATCGGCGACAGCGCGGCCGTCGTCACCGAGGACGGGTCGATGGGGGAGAAGGGCGCCGTCCGCGACGTGCTGCCCCGCGTCATCGAGGAGACCGGCGCGGACGTCGTCTACGGCTGCGGCCCCACGGCCCTGCTCCGCTCGGTCACCCAGATCGCCGGCGACTTCGGCCTTCCCTCGCAGGTGTCGGTCGAGGAGTTCCTCCAGCAGACGGGCGCGTGCGGCATCGGCGTGTGCATGACGTGCATGCTCCCTGTCCACGGGGAGGACGGCGTGACCCGCATGGTCCGCGCCTGCGCGGACGGCCCCGTCCTGCGCGGCGACCGCGTCCGCTGGGGCGACCTCGGAACCATCCCGTTCGACGCGCTCGGCGCGCCGCGCGTCCTGAGCGTCTCTGAAGGGGGCTCGCAGTGAGCGACCGGGTCACGACCACGCTCGGGCCTCTGGAACTGCCCAACCCGGTCCTGACGGCCTCCGGGTGCGGCGGGACGGGACGCGAGCTCGCCCAGTTCTTCGACCTCACCCGCCTCGGCGCGTTCGTCACGACGTCGGTGATGGCGCAAGCGCGCGCGGGACGTCCCACACCGCGGGTGACCGAGACCCCGAGCGGCCTCCTGACCGCGATGGGCCTGCCCGGTCCCGGCGTGGAGACCTTCCTGGAACGTGACCTTCCCTGGCTGATCGAGCAGGAGGTCCGCACGATCGTGTCCGTCGCGGGCAGCAGCGTCGAGGAGTACGGCGACCTGGCGCGCCGCCTCCGCAACGTCCCGGGCGTCGCCGCGATCGAGGTCAACGTCGCCTGCCCCAACGTCGAGGACCGCGGCCGCATGTTCGGCTGGCACCCGGCCGCCGCGGCGTCCGTCGTGCGGGCCGTCCGCGCGCACGCCCGGCCGGGCGTGCCCGTCTTCGCCAAGCTCGCCCCCGACGTGACCGACATCGTCGGCATCGCGCTCGCGTGCGTCGACGCGGGCGCCGACGGCCTCACCCTGATCAACACCATGGAGGCCATGGCGATCGACCCGCAGACGCTGCGTCCGGCCCTCACGGGCGTGTCCGGCGGCCTGTCCGGACCCGCCGTGCGGCCCGTCGCGGTCCGCTGCGTCTACCAGGTGCACGCCGCGCTGCCCACCACCCCGATCATCGGCGTCGGGGGCATCGCCACCGGCCTGGAGGCCCTGGAGTTCATCCTCGCCGGCGCCTCCGCCGTCGCCGTCGGCACCGCGCTGTTCCACGACCCCCTGGCCGGCCCGCGCGTCCTGCGCGAACTGGAGGAGGCGCTCGCGGCCCGCCGCATCGACCGCCTCGCCGACGCCGTCGGCCTCGCGCACAAGCCCGCCGGGTACGTCCCGCCCCAGGTGCGCCGGCAAGAGCCCGAGAAGGAGAAGCTGTGACCGCCCCCATCGCCGTCGCGCTGGACGCGCCCGACCTGGAGACCGCCGCGCGCTGGGCCACCCTGGTCACGCCGCACGTCTCGACCGTCAAGGTCGGCCTGGAGCTGTACCTGCGGTACGGGCCGGACGTCGTCGCCAGCGTGCGGGGCGCCAGCCGCGTCCAGGTGTTCCTCGACCTCAAGCTGCACGACATCCCCGCCACGGTCCGCGGCGCCGCCCGCGCCGTGGCGCGCCTCAAGCCGGCCTACCTGACCGTGCACGCCGCCGGGGGGCCCGCGATGATCCGCGAGGCGGTGCAGGCCGCCCCCGCCACCAAGATCGCCGCGGTGACGGTCCTGACGTCCCTCAAGGACGCCGATCTCACCGCCGTCGGCCTCGCGGGGCCCGCCCCCGACGCCGTCCGCCGTCTGGCCGTCCTCGCCGTCGAGGCGGGCGCTCAGGCCCTCGTGTGCTCCCCGCAGGAGGCCGCCGCCGTCCGCGCCGAGGTCGGTCCGGACATCACGCTCATCACGCCCGGCGTCCGCCCCGCGGGCTCCGGCCACCAGGACCAGGCCCGCGTCGCCACGCCCGAGGACGCCCTGGCCGCCGGCGCCGACCTGCTGGTGATCGGCCGTCCCATCACCGCCGCCCCCGACCCGGGCGCCGCCGCGGCCGCGATCGCCGCCGCGCTGCGCCGCACGTCCGCCGGCACGGCCTGAACGCGGTTCCGCGGCGCTCGGGTCCGTGCGCCGCCCGCGCCGGGACATGCTTCGGCGCGCCATTGGTTCGCGAGCGCGCAGAACCGCTTTGTGGGTGAGTTTTGCGGCACGGGTGAACGCGAATGTGGTTTTAGTCGCATGCGAATGCGAGGACGGGAGTCGCCGCTTTGCGATACGTGCCGAACGGCGAACTCGTTCACGCGGAGGGCCGATTCCGGACCGGGGGGAGTCTCCGGACGGGGCGGCCGGCGTCTCCGCGTCCATGGGGCGCCCTGGCGGCGGGCTGGGGGGAGCTGGTGCGGTGCGGGCGTCCTCCGGGCGAGCGGACGATCTTGGCGGGTGTTGTCGAGGATGACAGTAACGGTGCCGGGGCGACGTGCGGAACGGCGCGGCGTGACGAGTGTCACTCGGTCGGGATCGTTTGTGGGAGGCCCCACCGCGCCGCCCCAGCGGGGCTCCGGAGGGCGGTGGCGGGACCGTGGCGGCGCGGGCTCGCGGAGGCGCGAAGCGCAGCGGCGGAGCGGTGCTGGGTGCCACAAATGCGGTCAGAACGGGCGGTTTTTCACGATCATGCGAAAGTCCCAGCAAGGCAAGGGGATGCGGCGCCGAGGGGTCCGAGTTGGGTACACTCTGTATTCAGGACACTCCGGGGAGTGATTTTCGTGAATTTGTGGCGGGCTAAACGGCACTTCACGTTGCCTTATGGGTGGTGAACTCGCTAGTTTCCCAACCCGTCCGACTCCGTCGAGTGGAAACCTGAGGTGACCCGGCGTGGCTCTTCCGCCCCTAACCCCCGAACAGCGCGCCGCAGCCCTGGAGAAGGCTGCCAAGGCTCGCAAGGAGCGGGCCGAGGTTAAGAACAAGCTGAAGCACGGGGGAACCTCGCTCGCCGAGGTTCTCAAGGATGGTCAGTCCGACGACGTCATCGGAAAGATGAAGGTGTCGGCCCTTCTGGAATCGCTGCCCGGTGTGGGCAAGGTCCGTGCGAAGCAGATCATGGAGCGCCTGGGCATCGCCGAGTCCCGCCGTGTGCGGGGCCTCGGCGCCAACCAGCGCGCATCCCTGGAGCGTGAGTTCGGCGGAAGTGCGAACCGCTGACGCGCGACTCACGGGCGGGCGCGGCGGCCAGGCCGCCGCGGCCGGCTCGGGGCGACCCGCAGACGGCACCATCCCGCCCGGCTCCGGCGCACCCATCGCTGCGCCGGAAGGCTCCATGCCGCATGGCCCGCTCGCGCGGCGACTGACGGTCCTGTCCGGACCGTCGGGCGTCGGCAAGAGCACGGTCGTCGCCGAGATCCGGCGCTCACACCCCCGGGTGTGGCTGTCGGTCTCGGTGACCACCCGGGCTCCCCGCCCGGGTGAGACCGACGGTGTGCAGTACTTCTTCGTCGACGACGCCGGTTTCGACCGGCTCGTCGCCGAGGGGCAGCTCCTCGAATGGGCCGAGTTCGCGGGCAACCGCTACGGAACCCCCCGCCGGCCCGTCGAGGAACGCCTCGCCCGCGGCGAGCCGGTGCTGCTGGAGATCGACCTCCAGGGCGCCCGGCAGGTCCGCCGCTCCATGTCCGAGGCCCGCCTGGTGTTCCTCGCTCCCCCCAGCTGGGAGGAGCTCGTCCGCCGCCTCACCGGGCGCGGCACCGAGCCCCCCGAGGTCATCGAGCGCCGCCTCGACGCGGCCCGCGTCGAGCTCGCCGCCGAGAAGGAGTTCGACGTCACGCTCGTCAACACGTCCGTGCAGGACGTGTGCGACGAGCTGCTAGCCTTGATGGCTGACCAGTAGCCTGTTCAACCTACGGAAGGCCACCGAGTGGCAGTCAGCAACGAGGGCATCACCAACCCCTCGATCGACGAGCTCCTTGAGGTCGTCGACACCAAGTACGGCCTCGTGAGCATCGCGGCCAAGCGCGCCCGGCAGATCAACGCCTACTACGCCCAGCTGGGCGAGGGCCTGCTGGAGTACGTCGGCCCGCTCGTCGAGACGCAGGTCCAGGAGAAGCCGCTGTCGATCGCGCTCCGCGAGACGCGCGAGGGCCTCCTGAACGCCGAGCCCATCGAGGGCTGAGGCCCCCGAGGCGGCCGGCTCCGCTCACCGGCCCGGGGTCGCCGTCTCCGGCGGCCGCGTCCGCGGCGGCTTCCGGGAGGCATCTCCGGACCCCGGTGCGGATACGCCTACCCCGGGAGGAGAGCGGGCGGCGCCTGATGGGATCGTGGGCGACATGACCTCCCCCAAGCCGCGCGTCGTGCTCGGAGTGAGCGCGGGCATCGCCGCGTACAAGGCGTGCGAGCTGCTCCGGCGGCTCACCGAGTCGGGCCACGACGTCACCGTCGTGCCGACCGCGGACGCGCTCCGCTTCGTCGGAGAGCCCACCTGGGCCGCGCTGTCCGGCAAGCCGGTGTCCCCGCGGGTCTGGGACGGCGTCGCCGAGGTCCCGCACGTCCGGCTCGGCCAGCAGGCCGACCTGGTGTTCGTCGCACCGGCCACCGCGGACCTGCTCGCCAAGGCGGCCCACGGCCTGGCCGACGACCTGCTGACCAACACCCTGCTCACCGCCCGCTGCCCCGTCGTGTTCGCGCCCGCGATGCACACCGAGATGTGGCAGCATCCGGCCACGCAGGCCAACGTGGCGACCCTGCGGGAGCGCGGCGCCGTCGTCGTCGAGCCCGCGTCCGGCCGCCTCACCGGCAAGGACACCGGGCCCGGCCGGCTGCCCGACCCCGCCGAGCTGTTCGAGGTCGCCCGGCACGTGCTGGCCCGCGGCGCCGACGGCCGCGACCTCGCCGGACGGCACGTGGTGGTCTCCGCCGGGGGCACCCGGGAGGCCATCGACCCCGTCCGCTTCATCGGGAACCGCTCGTCCGGCCTGCAGGGCTACGCGCTCGCCCGGACCGCCGCGGCGCGCGGCGCCAGGGTGACGCTCGTCTCGGCGAACGTCGCCCTGCCCGACCCGGCGGGCGCCGAGACCGTCGCCGTCGGATCGGCCGAGGAGATGCGCGAGGCGGTCGTGGCGGCCGCCGGAACGGCGGACGCGGTCGTCATGGCCGCCGCCGTCGCCGACTTCCGCCCGGCCGACTACCGCGGCTCCAAGATCAAGAAGGCGGAGGGGGCGGAACCCGAGCCGATCCGCCTCGTCAAGAACCCCGACATTCTGGCCGAGCTCGGCCAGGTCCGGCGGCCCGGCCAGGTCGTCGTGGGCTTCGCGGCCGAGACCGACGACGTCCTCGCCAACGGACAGGCCAAGCTCGCCCGCAAGGGCAGCGACCTTCTCGTCGTCAACCAGGTCGGCGAGAACCTGACCTTCGGCCGCCCCGACAACGCCGCGGTCATCCTCGGCGCCGACGGGTCGCGGACCGAAGTGCCCCGCGGGGCCAAGGAGGCGCTCGCCGAGGTCGTGTGGGACCTCGTCGCCGCACGGCTGGATCGCACGCCGCCGGGCGCGCGTCCGGGCGAAGGGCGCTGATCCCGCTAGACTTCTGGTCCTAACATCGTGGGGAACCCATGGCGGGGGGCGGCGTCCCTCGCCGAACTCGACAAAGAATCCGTTCTGCGACGTCAGTCAGCAGCCGCTGCAAGGAGTTCACGTACGTGTCTCGCCGCCTGTTCACCTCCGAGTCGGTGACCGAGGGTCACCCGGACAAGATCGCGGACCAGATCAGCGACGCGATCCTCGACTCGATGCTCAAGGACGACCCGAAGAGCCGGGTCGCCGTCGAGACGATGATCACGACGGGTCAGGTGCATGTGGCCGGTGAGGTCACCACCGAGACCTATGTGGACATCCCGGGCGTGATCCGGGAGAAGATCCTGGAGATCGGCTACGACTCGTCCAAGAAGGGCTTCGACGGCCACTCCTGCGGCGTGTCGGTGTCCATCGGCGCGCAGTCGCCCGACATCGCGCAGGGCGTGGACGACGCCTACGAGTCCCGCGAGGGCGAGGGCGTCGACGACCTGGACCGGCAGGGCGCCGGCGACCAGGGCCTGATGTTCGGCTACGCCACCAGCGAGACCCCCGAGCTGATGCCGCTGCCGATCACGCTGGCGCACCGGCTCGCCCGGCGCCTGTCGGCGGTCCGCAAGAGCGGCGACGTGCCCTACCTGCGCCCCGACGGCAAGACCCAGGTCACCATCGAGTACGACGGCGACCGCGGCGTCCGCCTCGACACCGTCGTGGTGTCCAGCCAGCACGCTCCCGACATCGACCTGAAGGAGCTGCTCGCCCCGGACGTCAAGGAGCACGTCGTCGACCCGGTGCTCGCCGAGTTCGAGCTCGACACCGAGAACTACCGGCTGCTGGTGAACCCCACCGGCCGCTTCGAGATCGGCGGCCCGATGGGCGACGCCGGCCTCACCGGCCGCAAGATCATCGTGGACACCTACGGCGGCATGGCCCGCCACGGCGGCGGCGCCTTCTCCGGCAAGGACCCGTCCAAGGTCGACCGCTCCGCCGCGTACGCGATGCGCTGGGTCGCCAAGAACATCGTCGCCGCGCAGCTCGCCGACCGCGCCGAGGTCCAGGTCGCCTACGCGATCGGCAAGGCCCACCCGGTCGGGGTGTTCGTGGAGACGTTCGGCACCGAGAAGGTCGCCCCCGAGAAGATCGAGAAGGCCATCGGGGACGTCTTCGACCTGCGCCCGGCCGCGATCGTCCGCGACCTCGACCTGCTCCGCCCGATCTACTCGCAGACGGCCGCCTACGGCCACTTCGGCCGCGAGGAGCCCGACTTCTCCTGGGAGTCGACCGACCGCGCCAAGGACCTGGCCTCCGCCGCCGGCCTGTAACCGGTCTTCCGCGAAGAAGGGCCCCGGGACGCCCCGGGGCCCTTCTTCGCGCGCCCGTGCTGTTCCGGCGCCCCTGCCCTGGCGCGACCAGGTCTCCTCGCGCGTGCGGCGGGCGCCTGCCCCAGTGCGGCCTGGTGCCGCGGGGAAGCGGTGCGGACGCGCCGTGACGGGGTCAGCCGGCGCAGTGGTTGCCGCGGTGCAGGCCGTAGCGGGCGGCGATGGTGTAGCGGCCGGGGGTGCGCGCCTCCAGCCGGACGAACTCGCCCGCGCGCGCCAGGCAGGCGTTCCCGCCCGTCGCGCTCAGCCACGGTGACCAGGAGACGCGCAGCAGGACCGACCCGGGCGAGGGCACGTCGACGACGAGCTCGCCGGAGTTGAGGTTCCTGACGAACGCGGGCGGGTCGACCAGCGGCGTGGGGCTCGCGACGCGGTACAGCCGCCAGTGCGTGTCCCGCCAGATCTCCGTCAGGTACGGCTGGCCGCCTTCGACGAGGGCGGCCTCCTCCTGCGCCGACCAGTCGACCTCCTGCTCGGGCAGGACGACGTACTGGACGGCCCACTTGTGCAGCCAGTCGCGGTACGAGGCGGGCGTCAGCGCGCCCTTCTCGTAGAACAGCTCGTGGCGCTCGGCGTCGACCTGGCGGTTCCAGCCGCGGGCGAGCGCGAAGTGGCGGCTGAGGCCGGAGGACTCCCAGTGGGAGCGCAGCGGGACGACCTCGATGCGCGCGTCGTCCGCGCCGACGGCGCCCAGCTCTGCGACGAGGCCGCGGGCGTGGTCGGCGGCGGTGGCCGCGGGCTCGGTGTGGATGAGGTCGTCGACGGGCTTCACGACCTGCCAGGACGCCGTCACGATGAACGCCAGCGACAGCACGGCGATGCGCGCCCGCCCGTGGGCGCGCGCGACTGCCGACAGCAGGAACATGCCGCCGAACAGCAGCGAGAGGCGCTCGACGTTGCTGCCGATGGGGGAGGGGATCAGCCAGGTCAGCAGGATCCCGGCCAGGTAGACGGCGGCGCCGGTCCGCACGAACCTCCAGCTCTTCGGAGCGCAGAACAGGATCGCGGCGACGCTGGTGACGGCGGGCAGCACGATCGCGTCCAGGGAGATCGGCTGGACGCCGCTGAACGGGAAGAGCAGGCTGGTGGTGCCGACCACGACGGGCAGGCCCACGGCGACGCAGACGCCGGCGCGGCGGCGTCCGGTCAGGAAGAGCGCGGCGGCCAGCACCAGCAGGAACAGGCCGGCGACGGGGCTCGCGAGCGAGGCCAGCAGGCTCAGCACGACCATCG
The DNA here is from genome assembly GCF_040492065.1 of Actinomadura sp. NPDC000929. NCBI lineage: Bacteria > Bacillati > Actinomycetota > Actinomycetes > Streptosporangiales > Thermomonosporaceae > Actinomadura > Actinomadura sp. NPDC000929. Next base: position 8,693 of record NZ_JBEUPA010000114.1, read on the forward strand.
CCGCGGCGCGCAGGGCGGGCGTGCCGCGCGGGGTGAACGCCACGATGGTCGCCATGAGCGCGAACATCAGGCCGAGGCCGAACGTGACGCGGCCGGAGGCGGCGTTGCAGGTGAGCGCGAAGGCGGCCCAGAGGGAGGCGGGCAGCGCGACCGGGGCCCGGAACTGCTTGAGCAGGTACGCGGTGAGCGTGGCGCAGATCGTGCCCGTGATCACCGCGACCGTGCGGATGCCGAACAGCGCCATCAGGTACGGCGACACGAGGCTGTAGGAGGCGGGGTGCATCCCGCCGTACCAGGCGAAGCTGTAGGCCGCGCCGGGGTGCTTCCAGGCGAAGTCCGTCCACGCGGCCTGCGCGGCGAGGTCGCCGCCCTCGGTCGCGAGGAACAGCCCCCACACCAGGTGCAGGACGGCGGCGGCCAGCGTGGCGGCGACCACGGGGTGGCGTGCCCGCTTCTTCCACCGGGAGGCGGCCGCGGGGCTTGGAGAACGGCGTGACACCCCGTTGCTGACCGGGGCGTCCGTCCGCTCATGGGCATGAGCTGTGGTCACATCGCCTGCAAGGCTCGTCGGACGGCGAGGGTGCGGACGGCGTCGGGCAATGGGCCGGAGGACGCGCACCCGTTCAAACGGACCAACCCTAGCGTGCGACTCCGGGTGTCGGATCGATCTGGTAGGACGGGGGGCGTGACGAAGGACGGCGGGGGAACGGACCTGATCCCGGGGCTGGACGCCCTTCCGGGCGCGGCCGCCCCCAAGGCGGGCCGGTCCGGGAAACCCGCCGCGCCGGGGAAGAAGGCGGCGGGGAAGAAGGGGGCGCGCCGTCCGGCCGCGGAGCTGCCCGTCGCGCGGATCGCGGTCGACATGTCGCTCCCGCACCTCGACCGCCCCTTCGACTACCTGGTCCCCGCCGAGCTTGACGCCAAGGCGGTCCCCGGCTGCCGCGTGCGGGTGCGCTTCGCGGGCCAGCTCGTCGACGGCTTCCTCCTGGAGCGGGTCGCCGAGAGCGGCCACGGCGGCAAGCTGCTGTTCCTGGAGAGGGTGACCTCGCCCGAGCCCGTCCTGACCCCGGAGATCGTCACGCTGGTGCGGGAGGTGGCCGACCGCTACGCGGGCACGTTCGCGGACGTCCTGCGGCTCGCCGTCCCTCCCCGGCACGCCCGCGTCGAAGCCGAGCCCGTGGAGGAGGGCGCCCCCGCACTGCCCGGGGCGCCCGACGCCGGCGTGTGGCGGGAGTACCCGGCGGGGGAGTCCTTCGTGAACGCGCTGGCCGGCGGGAGGGCGCCGCGGGCCGTGTGGAGCGCGCTGCCCGGCCCCGACTGGACGGCGGCCATCGCTCGCGCGGTCGCCGCCACGTTGAGCGGCGGGCGCGGCGCGCTCGTCGTCGCCGCCGACGGGCGCGACGTGGCGCGCATCGACGCGGCGCTGGAGGCGGAGCTGGGGGAGGGGCTGCACGTCGCCCTGACGGCGGAGCTGGGCCCTGCGGAGCGCTACCGGAGGTGGCTCGCCGTCCTGCGCGGCAAGGCGCGGGCGGTCGTCGGCACGCGCGCCGCCATGTTCGCGCCCGTCGCCGACCTGGGGCTGGTCGTGCTGTGGGACGACGGCGACGACGTCCACGCCGAGCCGCACGCGCCGTATCCGCATCCCCGCGACGTGCTCGCCCTGCGCGCGCACCGGTCCGGGGCCGGCGCCCTGATCGGCGGGTTCACCCGGACGACCGACGCGACGCAACTCGTGGAGACCGGCTGGGCCCACGCGCTCGTCGCCGACCGGAACCGCGTCCGGGCGAGGATGCCGCGCGTCCGCTACGTGGGGGAGGACGCGCAACTCGCCCGGGACGCCGCCGCCCGCACCGCGCGCCTGCCGAACATCGCCTTCGAGGCGGCCCGGCAGGCGCTGGAGAGCGGGCCCGTGCTCGTCCAGGTGCCGAGGCGCGGGTACGTTCCCGGCATCGCCTGCGGGAGGTGCCGCACCCCGGCGCGTTGCCAGACCTGCCAGGGGCCGCTGGCGCTCGCCTCGTCGCACGCGGCCCCCTACTGCGGCTGGTGCGGCCATATCGCGGGCGACTGGCACTGCCCCGAATGCGGCTTCTTCCAGGTGCGCGCCGTGGTGGTGGGCGCCAAACGCACGGCGGAGGAGCTCGGCCGGGCGTTCCCCGGCGTGCCCGTGCGCACCTCGGGGCGGGAGGCCGTCCTCGACCGGGTCGGTCCGGAACGGGCTCTCGTGGTGGCGACGCCCGGAGCCGAGCCTCCGGCGGAGAGCGGATACCCGGCCGCGCTGCTGCTGGACGGCTGGGTCCTCCTCGGCCGGCCTGACCTGCGCGCCGGCGAGGAGACGCTGAGGCGCTGGATGAACGCGGCGTCGCTCGTCCGCCCGCAGGGCCCGGTGATCGTGGCGGCGGAGGGGGCGCTGCCCGCAGTCCAGGCCCTCGTGCGCTGGGATCCGGTCACGTACGCGGAGCGGGAACTCGCCGAGCGCAGGGAGGTGGGGTTCCCGCCCGCCGCGCGCATGGCGTCGCTCACCGCGTCCCCGGCCGCCATACGGGAGCTTCTGGCCGACACCCGGTTGCCCGACGGCGCGGAGGTCCTCGGTCCCGTTCCCGTCCCGCAGGCGGGCACGGAGGCCCAAGACAAGGAACGCGCGCTGATTCGAGTACCCCGCGCCGGGGGGAACGCCCTGGCGCGAGCGCTGAAGGAAGCCCAGGGCGTGCGCAGCGCACGCAAGGCCACGGAGACCGTCCGCGTCCAGATCGACCCCCTCGAACTGATCTGACGCTGCAACTCAACCGGCGCCGCGGAGCTCGACCGGTGCCGCGGAACTCGATCACGCTGTAACTCGACCGACCCCATGGGACACGAGTGATCCCGTGGGCTCGACCGAGGCGACTCGGCCGACTCGGGGCTCAACCGACCCCGGGGAACGCGGCTGACCAATAGGGTTCTGGCGTGGCCGACAACTGGGTGGAGACCACCGCGGGCGACCTGCGGCGGTGGTCGGACGAACGCGGCGAGGCGCTTGACGAGCAGGGTGTCCGCATCCTGCTCGACCTGGCGCGGGAGGAGATGGGCCTCGCGGGCCCGGAGGCGCTGGAGCCGCGGCACGTCCGCGAACTGCTCCTGGAGGTCTTCCCCGAGTCCGTGGTCGCCGGGCGCGACGACGTCCCCACCATCCTGGACGCGCTCCGCCGGGTCGTCGCCTACCTGCGCGACACCGGCGCCGTCCCGGCCCCGGCCGCCGACGCGCTGGCGGCGGAGATCGACCGGACCGGCCCCGAGTTCGCCGAGGTCGTCGCCGCCGTCGACAGCGAGGAGCGGCAGGCGGCGGCCGAGGTCGTCGCCGGGCTGATGCAGGCCGACGGGATCGACCTGGACGACGGCGACGCCGTCGACGCGTGGATGCGCGACTTCGAGGCGCTCCCGGAGGAGGAGCGCTTCGCCCGCACCGAGGAGTACCTGCGGCAGGCGGGGGACCTGGTGGTCCCGCCCGTCCGGCTGGCGCCGCAGGCCGAGGTCGCGGACGCGGCGCGGCGGTCGGGCCTCGCCGAGGCGGTCCTGGCCCTGGCCCGCTGGACGGGCGAGCGCCCGCTGACCGAGCACGGCATGCTCACCGAGCCCGACGCCGAGGCCGCGCGCCGCGCCCTCGGCCTCGACGCGCCGCGGCGCCACGGGCGGCTGGAGGACGACGGCGCGCTGGAGCGGCTGTGGTGGGCCGCCGTCGAGGCGAAGGTCATCGACGCCGGGGACGGCCGCGCCTCCCCGGGTCCCGCGCTGCCGGGCCTCGAATCGGGCGACGACGCGGCCCTGCTCACCGCCTGGTTGCCGCTGTTCGACGCCGCCGTCGTGCCCGGCCACGACTACGCCGACGGCCTGGACGCGGTCGAACTCGTCCAGAACGAGCTGACCGGCGTCCTCATCCACCTGTACGAGCAGGAGGAGCCGTCCGGGCCGGACGCCCTCGCCGAGGCGCTGCTGGGCCACATCGAGGAGGCCTACGACCTCAGCGACGCCGACACCATGCACGCGCTCGTGGCGGACGCCCTCGCCCTGGAGCTGGCATCCCTGGAGGACTGGGGCGTCATCGAGGCGTCCGGCGCGGGCAAGGCGCTGACTCCGCTCGGGGTGTGGGCGGTGCGGGAGCTGCTCCTCGCGGACGGGTTCACCGCCCCGGTCATCGGCGAGCTGGCCGGCGCCCGCGCGTCCGAGCTCGTCGCGGGGCTCACCTGGTACCGGCCTGACGCCGCCGACGAGGAGATCGACGGCTGGCTGGCGTCCCACGACTCCAAGGACGCCGCCGCCGACCTTCTGGACGTCATGCGGACCGGCGGCCCCGGCGCCCGCAACCTCGCCGCCGCCGTCCTGCACCGCGTCGGCCCCGAGGCCGCCGGGGTGGTCCGCGCCGCGCAGGAGCACCCGCTCGTGGCGCCCTACGCCGCGATGTGGCTGAACGCGGCGGGCGACCCGGCGGGGCGCGAGCTGGCCCGCGAGGAGTACCTCTGGGTGTTCGTCGACACGGTGGCCGGGATGATGGAGACCGCCGAGCCGGAGGAGGCGGTCGCGGCGGCGCTGGTCGACGCGCCGCCCGGGGCCGAGATGAAGACCATGGTGGACGAGCTCTGGCGCACCCACCATCCCGGTGTGGCCGACGTCCTGGAGGCCCTGGGCGCCCACCACCCCGACAAGGCGACGGCCAAGGCCGCCCGCACCGCCGCCTACAAGGCGCGGTCGGCGCGCCAGAGCGCGCACCGCGGTGTGTGAACGCGGGGTGTGAACATGGCGTGAATGTTCCGGGCCCGCGCCTCCGTAGACTTGGGGGCGCGTCCCAGTGGACCGGTGGCACCCGCAGCGGTCGGGTGGCACTCGCAGTGATCAGCGACATTCGCAGGAAACGGAGTCCCCGTTGGCCGTCAAGCCCATCCGCCTCTTCGGCGACCCCGTGCTGCGCACGCCCGCGGAGCCGGTGAAGGACTTCGACAAGGAGCTGCGCCAGCTCGTCAAGGACCTCACCGACACGATGATCGACGCCCCTGGAGCGGGCCTGGCGGCCCCCCAGCTCGGCGTCGGGCTGCGCGTCTTCACCTACTACGTCGACGACCGCCTCGGGCACGTCGTCAACCCGACGCTCGACCTGTCGGACGAGCAGGAGACCGACGACGAGGGCTGCCTCTCCCTGCCCGGCCTCGCGTTCCCCACGCCCCGCTCCGTCGGGGTGGTGGCGAAGGGCTTCAACATGCACGGGGAGCCCATCACGCTGGAGGGCACCGACCTGCTGGCCCGCTGCGTCCAGCACGAGACCGACCACCTCGACGGGATCATCTTCATCGACCGGATGGACCCCGAGCAGCGCAAGGCCGCGATGAAGGCGATCCGGGAGGCCGAGTGGTTCGGCGAGCCGGCCCCCGTCGTGAAGGAGTCGCCGCACCGCACCCTCGGGAAGGCGATCTAGATGCGGCTGGTCTTCGCCGGGACGCCCGAGACGGCGCTTCCGGCCCTGACGGCCCTTCTGGGGTCGTCGCACGAGGTCGCCGCGGTCGTGACCCGGCCCGACGGGCGTTCGGGGCGGGGGAGGCGCCTGAGCGCCAGCCCGGTCGCCTCGCTCGCCGCCGAGGCCGGCGTCGAGGTGCTCAAGCCCGCGAAGGCCCGCGACCCCGAGTTCCTCGACCGGCTCCGGGAGATCGCGCCGGACTGCTGCCCGGTGGTCGCCTACGGCGCGCTGCTGCCCCCCGAGGCCCTGGACATCCCCCGGCACGGCTGGGTGAACCTGCACTTCTCGCTGCTGCCCGCGTGGCGCGGGGCCGCCCCCGTGCAGCGCGCGATCCTGCACGGCGACGACGTGACCGGCGCGGCCACGTTCCAGATCGAGGAGGGCCTGGACACCGGCCCGGTCTACGGCGTGCTCACCGAGCCGATCCGGCCGGACGACACCGCCGGCGCCCTGCTGGGACGGCTGGCCGTCGCCGGTGCCGACCTGCTGCTGGACACCATGAACGGCATCGAGGCGGGCGTCCTGGAGCCCCGGCCCCAGCCGACCGAGGGGGTGTCCCACGCGGCGAAGCTCACGCCCGAGGACGGCCGCGTCGACTGGAAGAGCCCGGCCCTGCACATCGACCGCCTCGTCCGCGCCTGCACCCCGGCGCCGGGCGCGTGGACGACCTTCCGCGACACCCGGGTCAAGCTCGGCCCCGTCCGCCCGGCGCCGGGCGCCGCCGAGCTGGAGCCCGGCGCGCTCAGCGCGGGCAAGAGCGAGGTGCTGGTCGGCACGGCAACCCATCCCGTCGCGCTCGGCGAGGTGCAGCCGCAGGGCAAGCGCCCCATGGCCGCCGCCGACTGGGCCCGCGGTCTCGACCTCACCGGCAAGGACGCGCTGCACTGATGCCTCCCGCCCGCAACCGCCGACGCGCCCCGAACACCCGCCCGGGCGGCCCCCGCAAGACGGGCCGCCCCCAGGACCTCGTCCGCCGCACCGCCTTCGACGTGATCCGGGCGGTGGAGACCCGCGACGCCTACGCGAACCTCCTGCTTCCCGCGCGCCTGCGCGACCGCGGCCTGACCGGACGCGACGCCGCCCTCGCCACCGAGCTGACGTACGGGACCCTGCGCGGCAGGGGCACCTACGACGCGGTGCTCGCGCTGTGCAGCGACCGCGAACTGCGCCGCGTCGACGCGCCCCTCCTGGACGTCCTGCGCCTGGGCGCCCACCAGGTCCTCGGCACCCGCATCCCGCCGCACGCCGCCGTGGCGACGACCGTGGAGCTGGCCCGCTCCGTCTCCGGCCCGGGCCAGGCCAAGTTCGCCAACGCCGTGCTCCGCAAGGTCGCCATGCGCGACATGGACGCCTGGCTGCGGATCGTGGCCCCCGCCGACGCCGACGCCACGACGCGCCTGTCGATCGCCCACAGCCACCCGAAATGGATCGTGTCCGCCATGCGGGACGCGGTCGGGGCGGCCGAGATCGACGAGCTCCTCGCGGCCGACAACGCCAGGCCCCGTGTGACGCTGGTCGCGCGCCCCGGCAGGGCGACCCTCGAAGAGCTGTACGACGCGGGCGCCGAACCCGCCCCCTACTCGCCCTATGGCGCCGTCCTGGCGGAGGGCGACCCGGCGGGCATCGACGCCGTCCGCGATGGGCGCGCGGCCGTCCAGGACGAGGCCAGCCAGATGGTCGCCCTGGCGCTGGCCGATGCTCCCCTGGACGGTCGTGACGCGCGCTGGGCCGACCTCTGCGCCGGCCCCGGGGGCAAGGCCGGGCTCCTGTCGGCTCTCGCCTCCCAGCGCGACGCCCGGCTCCTCGCCGCGGACGTCCAGCCGCACCGCGCCGGGCTCGTCCGGCGCGCGGTCGACGACCGCGCGGGCGTGGTCGCCGCCGACGGCACCGCTCCCGCGTGGCGCCCGGCCTCGTTCGACCGCGTCATGGTGGACGCCCCCTGCACCGGCCTGGGCGCGCTCCGGCGCCGCCCCGAGGCGCGCTGGCGCCGGGGCCCCGAGTCGGTCGCCGAACTCGGGCCGCTCCAGCGAAAGCTGCTCGCCGCGGCGCTGGAGTCCGTCCGGCCCGGCGGAGTGGTCGCCTACGTCACCTGCTCGCCGCACCTGGCGGAGACCCGCGTGGTGGTGGACGACGTCCTGCGCAAGCGGGACGACGTCGAACGGCTCGACGCGCCCGGCGTCCTGGCGGCGATCGCCCCCGGCCTCACCGGGCTCGGTGACGGCCCGTACGCCCAGTTCTGGCCGCACCGCCACGGCACGGACGCGATGTTCCTGGCGCTGCTCCGCCGCACCTGACCCGCACCCGGCCTCGGGGGAGGCGCCGCGCTGATGGGAGGCTCCGTGCTGACCGGCTTCATGATCTTCATGTCGTATCTGGGCAGCGCGGCCTTCTACGTCCCGCTGCTCCTGGCGCTGTTCTGGTGCGTGGCGCCGCGCCTGGCCGCGCGGGCCGCCGTGGTGCTGCTGTTCGGCGCGGCCGTCAACGCGCTCCTCAAGCTGGTCTTCCACGCGCCCCGCCCCTACTGGACGGACCCGAACATCCAGGGCAGGCAGTCGCTGTCGTCGTTCGGGATGCCGTCCGGCCACGCCCAGAACAGCGTCGCCGGATGGGGCTTCTTCGCGGCCCAGACCCGGCGCTGGTACCTGTGGGCGGGCGCCGCCATCGTGATCTTCCTGATCGGAGTGTCGCGCGTCTATCTGGGCGTCCACTCGCCAGGGCAGGTGCTGGCGGGCTGGGGCGTCGGCCTGGCCGTCCTGGTCGCCGCCCTCGGGCTGGAGCCCGTCGCCGTCCCGTGGTGGCGGCGGCAGCATCTGGCAGTGCAGCTGGCGCTCTCCCTCGCGGTCTCCCTGCTGATGCTCGCGGCGGCCTGGGGGGCGGCGCGCCCGCTGCGGGACTGGCAGTGGCCCCGTGCGTGGGCGGAGGCCGTCAAGGCGGCCGGAGGCGTCGCCGAGCCCGTCACGCTGACCGATTCGGCCCAGGCGTCCGGCGCTCTCTGCGGCCTCCTGATGGGCCTGTCCCTGGTCGCCTGGCGCGGCTGGTTCGATCCGGGCGGCAGGGCCTGGCAGCGTCTGGCGCGGCTCCCGCTGGGCCTCGCGGGGGCGGCGGTCATCGCCTTCTTCGAGGGGGCGAACCTGGTCCAGGCGTTCGTCGTCCAGGCGCTGCTCGTGCTGTGGGTCACGGCGGGCGCGCCGGAGGCCTTCGTCCGCCTGCGCCTGGCGGCCCGCCCCACCCCGGGCCTCACCCGGGCGGGTGACGATCGGGCGGGGCTGCGCCAATAGACTCGGGGCATCATGGCTCCTCAGATCGCACCCAGCATCCTGTCCGCCGACTTCGCCCGCCTGGCCGAGGACGTCGCGCGCATCGCCGACTCCGCCGACTGGGTCCACGTCGACGTGATGGACAACCACTTCGTCCCGAACCTCACCCTGGGACTGCCCATCGTGCAGGCGCTGCTCAGGAACAGCGCCCTCCCCCTCGACTGCCACCTGATGATCGAGGACCCCGACCGCTGGGCGCCGCAGTACGCCGAGGCCGGAGCCGGGAGCGTCACCATCCACGCCGAGGCGGCGAAGGCGCCCATCCGCACCCTGAGGGCCATCCGCGCCGCGGGCGCCCGCGCCGGGCTGGGCGTCAACCCGGCCACCCCGGTGGACGGCTTCGAAGACCTCCTCGGCGAGATCGACATGCTCCTGCTGATGACCGTGGAGCCGGGCTTCGGCGGCCAGAAGTTCCTGGACGTCGTCCTGCCGAAGGTCCGCCGCGCGCGGGAGCTCATCAAGGGCCGCGACCTGCCCGTCTGGCTCCAGGTGGACGGCGGCGTCAGCGCCGAGACGATCGAGCGCTGCGCGGAGGCGGGCGCCGACGTGTTCGTCGCCGGCAGCGCCGTCTACGGGGCCGACGACCCGGCCGAGGCCGTCCGCAGGCTCCGCGCCCAGGCCGAAGAGGCGACGGCCAAGGCGGATTGGTGAAAGGTCCCGCGGAGCGGGCGGGGGGTGTGGGGGGTCGTCCCCCCACCATGACTCTGCCCTGCGCCGCCGTCCTGTTCGACGTCGACGGCACCCTCGTCGACTCGACGCCCCTGGTCGAACGCGCGGGCCGCGAATGGGCCGCCGAGTACGGCATCGACCCTGACGTGTTCATGTCGGGCGCCCACGGCCGCCGCACGAGCGACCGTGTGGCCGAGTTCCTGCCGGCCGGCCAGGTCCGCGAGGCCACCGCGCGCCTGGACGCCCTTGAGGCGGTCAGCACCGACGGCATCGTCGCCCTGCCGGGCGCAGTGGAACTGCTGGCGGACATGGGCGGCCTGCCCCACGCCTTCGTGACGTCCATGGACCGGTCGCAGCTCAAGGTGCGCACCGGAGTGGCCGGCATCCCCTCCCCGCCCGTCGTGGTGACCGCCGAGGACGTTTCCGACGGCAAGCCCGACCCGTCCGGCTACCTCCGGGCGGCCCGCCTGCTGGGCGTGGACCCGTCCGCCTGCGTGGTCGTGGAGGACGCCCCCGCCGGGATCGCCGCGGGCCGCGCGGCGGGGGCCACGGTCGTCGCGCTGGTCACCAGCCACCCGGAGGAGTCCCTGGCCGAGGCCCACCACGTCGTCCGGGACCTGAGCCGCGTGCGGGCCACCCCCACCGGCCTGCGCCTCGCCCTCGGCTGAGCGCCCGGGTCTCAGCCGCCGGCGCTCCCGACCACCGCGGCGTCGATTCCGAGCGAGGCGTGGAACATGGCGTGCACGCGGAACCGCCGCACGGCCGCGAGGTTGAGGTGCTGCACCTGGTGGCTGCCGAGGAACCGCCCCTCCGCGGACGCCCGCGCGGTCAGCAGGCCCGCGCGCCACAGGATCTCGATCAGGTCGTTCGGGTCGCACGAGGGCAGCCATGACGCGGTGCCGTGGGTGGGGACGTCGCCGCAGGCCAGCTCCAGGCAGAGCAGTTCGAGCTCGTCGCGGCGGAACAGGGGCGGACGGCTGCGGAACGCCTCGAACACGCTCAGCAGCCCGGGGTACTGGGAGCGGTACTCGGCCGCGATGTCCTTCGTCCGCTCGGCGGAGTAGCCGTACTCCGACCGCTCGATCGCGGAGTACGGCACGGGCAGCTTGGAGCGCCGGGCCCTGGCCTGCTCCAGCGCCTCCGAGCAGAACTGGATGAGCTCCCGCGGCCGGTACAGCGTCCGGTCGACCATGTAGCCGAACGACTCGTCCCGCCCTCTGCCGGGCGGCGGCGCGAACACCGCCGACCAGCAGGCCCGGTCCCCGGCGCGTTCGAGGGCGTCCACCGCGAAGCCGTTCTCGTGGGCCGAGTGCCGGATCCGCCTGGCGATCAGTTCGAGCAGCGAGTCCTCGGACCAGTAGATCTTCTCCAGCAGGTCCCGGTGCTTCTGCGCGTCGTCGTACAGGGCGGGGATGTCGTCGTAGAGCTCCTGCCGCAGCGAGATGTAGACGCGCAGGTTCGGGTGCAGCGCGTTGATGGACACGCACGCCTGGAACAGCCCGGACACGAACGCCTTGGCGTCCTCGGAGGAGTCCCAGCCGCGGTCCAGCTCGTCCACGAGCACCACCACCCGCTGGTTGTCCAGCACCTTGCGCAGCGCCGGCAGCAGGTTCTGGATCTCCTCCAGCTGGTAGAGGCGGTCCAGCTCGCGGGTCCGCACGCCGGCCTCGATCGGCCCGATCTTCACGGCCTCCAGCCGCTTGAGGTAGGACACCAGCAGCGACAGGGGGCCGAGCTGCTGGGCGCCGTGCATGTCCCGGATGTAGTTGTGGATCTGCCGGCCGCCGTTCTTGGTGAGCCGCATCCCCTTGCGGGCGAGCGCCTTCATCACCAGCACGTAGATCAGGTACTTCCACGCGGCGGCGTAGGCGCCCTGCTTGGCCCACGAGCCCGCGTTCTCGGCGGCCATGGTGGAGCTGAGCAGCTCGTAGGAGTAGTCCTCGGGCGACAGCTCGATGACGTGGCCGCCGGCGGCGCGCTCCCGCCGGGCCAGCACCTGGAAGATCGCGCTCTTGCCGGCTCCGCGGTTGCCCATCAGGATCGTCTTCGCGCCGGACCGGACGCGGTGGTAGGCGGGGGACTCCACGAAGTACTTCTCCAGGCCCCGTGAGATGTCGCGCTCCGCGGACGGAGTGCCGAAGTCGAGAACGTCAAGGATCTTGGGCGACAGGGACAACTTCGCCATGGGCCTTCCCGGAAATGGAGGGCAGGGGGTTCGTTGACAACTTGCATCGCGTTACCGCCTCCCGGCAAGACCCGCCGCCGATGCCCGTGGAGTGGGCGAACCGGCCGGGGCCCGCGCGAAGGAGTTGTGGCGATGGCCACAGGGGCGGGAATGGGAATGCGTGGCACACTGGTTGGCAAAGCATGAACGCGTGCTCCGGGGTCGGTGAAATTCCGAACCGGCGGTGACAGTCCGCGACCCGGCCGAAGCCATCGGCCGGTTGACCCGGTGGAACTCCGGGACCGACGGTGAAAGTCCGGATGGGAGGCAGCGCGCGGTACACCCCTGGCCAGGGGTGTATTCGGACGCACGTACGTCCCCCGGAGCCACTGATCTAGGAGGCCCGGGAGATGTTCACCGGCATCGTCGAGGAGCTCGGCGAGATCGTGGCGATCGACCCCCAGGGGGACTCGGTCGCGCTCGCGGTCCGCGGGCCGCTGGTCGTCCAGGACGCCGTGCACGGCGCGTCGATCGCCGTCAACGGCGTCTGTCTCACCGTGGTCGACGTCAAAGGCGAGGTCTTCACCGCCGACGTCATCAAGGAGACGCTCGACAAGTCCAGCCTGGGCGCGCTGGAACCGGGCTCCAAGGTCAACCTGGAACGCCCCGTGCGGCTGTCGGACCGGCTCGGCGGCCACCTCGTCCAGGGCCACGTCGACGGCGTCGGCGCGATCGTCTCCCGCGAGCCGGGGGAGCGGTGGGACGTGGTGACGGTGTCCCTGCCCGCCGAGCTGAGCCGCTACCTGGTCGACAAGGGCTCGATCACCGTCGACGGGATCAGCCTCACGGTCGTCGAGGCGGGCGCCGACCGGTTCAGCGTGGCGCTCATCCCGACGACGCTCGCGCTGACCACCCTCGGCCACAAGCGGCCCGGCGACCCGGTGAACCTCGAAGTGGACGTCGTCGCCAAGTACGTCGAGCGCATGCTGGGAGACCGGTCATGAGCTGGCTCGGCGCCGGTTTCGAGGTCTTCGGCGAGCACATCCTGTGGACCGACCTCGTCGGCAACGTCCTGTCGCTCGCCGTCGTCTGGCTCGCCATGCGCAAGACCCTCTGGACCTGGCCGGTGCAGATGGTCGGCGCCCTCCTGCTGCTCGCGGCCTCGCTGCACGCGCACGTCCCGGGCAACGCGCTCAAGCAGATCCTCTTCTGCGGGCTGGCCCTCTACGGGTGGCTCATGTGGACCCGCGGACGGCGCGAGGCCGACGGCCTGGTCGTCCGGCAGGCGACGCTCAGGGAGCGGGCCGTGCTGCTCGGCGCGCTCGTGGTCGGCACGGCCGTGGTCGCCCAGCTGTTCGTGCACCTCGACTGGCTGAAGGTCGCCTGGTCGCCGTGGGCGAACGCCTACATCTTCGTCGGCAGCGCGGTCGCGACGTTCGCGCAGAGCCGCGCGCTCGTCGACTTCTGGATCGTCTGGGTGCTGGTCGACCTGGTCGGGGTGCCGCTGGCGCTCAAGTCCGGGCTGTACGTCTCCGGCGCGGTCTACGGGATCTTCTTCGTGATGGTGATGGTCGGGTTCAGGAACTGGCTCCGGGAGTCCCGGGGCGAGCGCAACTCCACGCGGAAGGCGGTGACCGCATGAGCGGCAACGACACGGCGCTGAACGGCACGGGAACCGGGGGCACGGGGATCTTCGACTCCGTCGAGTCGGCGATCGCCGACATCGCGGCGGGCCTGCCCGTCGTGGTCGTCGACGACGAGGACCGCGAGAACGAGGGCGACATCATCTTCGCGGCGTCGAAGGCGACGGCCGAGCTGCTGACGTTCACGATCCGCTACACCAGCGGCGTCATCTGCGTCCCGATGGAGGGCGCCGACCTCGACCGGCTGCAGATCCCGCTGATGACCGCGCAGAACACCGAGCGCATGCGCACCGCGTACACCGTCAGCGTGGACGCCCGGCTCGGCATCTCCACCGGCATCTCCGCCGCCGACCGGGCGCGGACGATCCGCACGCTGTGCGACTCGGCGTCCGAGCCCGGCGACTTCGTCCGCCCCGGCCACATCTTCCCGCTGCGCTACCGCGAGGGCGGCGTCCTGCGCCGGCGCGGCCACACCGAGGCCGCCGTCGACCTCGCCCGGCTCGCCGGGCTCCCCCCGGCCGGCGTCCTCGCCGAGGTGGTCAACGAGGACGGCACCATGGCGCGCCTGCCCGAGCTCCAGGTCTTCGCGAAGGAGCACGGCCTCAGGCTCGTCTCCATCGAGCAGCTCGCCGAGTACCGCAGGCGCACCGAGGCGATGGTGACCCGCGTCGTCGAGACCCGGCTGCCGAACAGGTACGGGATGTGGCGCGCGGTCGGGTTCTCCAGCGCCATCGACGGCGGGGAGCACATCGCGCTCGTGCTGGGCGACCTCGGCGAGGGAGAGGACGTCCTGGTCAGGGTCCACTCCGAGTGCCTCACCGGCGACGTCCTGCACTCCGAGCGCTGCGACTGCGGGACCCAGCTCGACGCCGCCATGGAGCGGATCGCCGGCGAGGGCCGCGGCATCGTGCTCTACCTGCGCGGTCACGAGGGGCGCGGGATCGGCCTGCTCGCCAAGCTCCAGGCGTACGCCCTCCAGGACAACGGCTCCGACACCGTCGACGCCAACCTGGAACTGGGGCTGCCGGCCGACGCGCGCGAGTACTCCAACGCCGGCCACATGCTGCGCGAGCTGGGCGTACGCTCGGTACGGGTGCTCACGAACAACCCGGACAAGCTCAGGGGACTGGGCGGCTTCGGGGTGGACGTGCGGGGGCGGGAGGCCATGCCCGTCATCGTCACCGAGCACAACCGGCGCTACCTGACGGTCAAGCGCGACCGCCTCGGCCACGAGCTTGAGCTCGGGCCCCAGATCGAACCCGGACACCGGAGCGAGGGACTTTCATGAGCGGCGCGGGACGCCCCGAGGACATCACGGTCGACGCGGCCGGGCTCACGCTCGGCATCGTGTGCACCCGCTGGCACGAGCCGGTCACCGACCGGCTGCTGGAGCGGGCGCTCGCCGCGGCGAAGGCGTGCGGCGTGGACGAGCCGGTCGTGGCCCGCGTCGCCGGCGCGCTCGAACTGCCGGTGATCGCCCAGCAGATGGCCCGCGACCTCGACGCCGTCGTCTGCCTCGGCGCGGTCGTCCGGGGCGCCACCGCCCACTTCGACTACGTGTGCGACTCGGTGACCGCCGGTGTGACCCGCGTCGCGCTGGACGAGTCGACTCCGGTGGGCAACGGGGTGCTCACCTGTGACACCATTGAGCAGGCACTGGAACGCAGCGGGCTGCCGGGCAGCTCCGAGGACAAGGGATGGGAGGCGACTGTGGCCGCACTCGACACGGCACTGACCCTGCGAGGTCTGCGGCATCACGGTCACGCCGGGCACGGCCTGGAGCATCTGGGCTCCTAGGCAGGGGGCGGATCCGGCCACAGGGCCGTCCGCGCTCCCGAAACCCGGTGTCCCGTACCCATCCTCATCGAAAGGCTCATCCGTGCTGTCACTCGTTCTGCCCAAGGGGTCGCTGGAGAAGGCGACCATGCAGCTGTTCGACGCCGCCGACCTCACCGTCCAGCGCGCCTCGGACCGCGACTACCGCGCCTCCATCGACGACCCGCGCATCGACCGCGTCCGGGTCCTGCGCCCGCAGGAGATCCCGACCTACCTCGAACAGGGCCTGTTCGACCTCGGCATCACCGGCCGCGACTGGATCACCGAGACCGACGCCGACGTCGTCAGCCTCGGCGAGCTGAAGTACTCCAAGGCGACCTCCAACCCGGTCCGCGTGATCATGGCGGTGCCGGACGGCGCGCCCTGGCAGTCCGTGGCGGACCTGCCGGAGGGCGTGCGGATCTCCACCGAGTTCCCGGCGATGACCAAGCGGTACCTCGACCGGCACGGCGTCAAGGCCACGGTCGTCCCGTCCTACGGCGCGACCGAGGCGAAGGTGCCCGACATCGTCGACGCGATCGTCGACCTCACCGAGACCGGCTCGTCGCTGCGCAAGAACGGCCTGCGCATCCTCGACACGCTCCTGACCAGCTACACCGAGCTGGTCGCGAACCGCGAGGCCTACGAGGACGCCGAGAAGCGCGCCGCGATGGAGGACATCTCCCTGCTGCTGCAGGGCGTGATCCGCGCCCGCGGCAAGGTGCTGCTGAAGCTGAACGTCGCGCACGGCGACCTGCAGAAGGTCCTGGACATCATGCCCGCGATGGCCTCGCCCACGGTCACCTCGCTGGCCGGCGGCGAGTCCAACGCGGTGGAGTCGGTGGTGGCCAAGCGCGGCGTCAACACGCTGATCCCGGCGCTGAAGGCGGCGGGCGCCCACGACATCCTCGAGATCCCCATCGCGAAGATCGTTGACTGACGTCCCGGCCCTGCCGACGGTGTGGCGCCCCCGCACCACCCGGCTCGTCGCCTACACCACGGCGGGCGTGATCGTGCTCGGCATGATCGTGCTCGCCGTGGTGGTGGCGCCGCAGTTCAAGCTGTTCGACCGGATCCTGATGGTCGCCTTCGCCGCGGTGGTCGCCTGGGTGCTGCACATGCTGGCGCGCTGCCGCGTCGGCGCCGACGAGTCCGGCCTGACGGTCGTCAACGCCTTCCGCACCCGCCGCCTCGAATGGCCCGAAGTCGTCGGCGTCTCCATGACCACCGGCGACCCCTGGCCCACGCTCGACCTCGCCGACGGCACCTCCCTCCCCGCCATGGGCATCAACGGGGCCGAGAAGGCCCGCGCCGCCCACCAGCTCACCGAACTCCGAGCCCTCCTCCACACGCGCGGCGAAGCCCCCGACCCCACCTGACGCCCTGGACCGGCCGGGTCACCAGGCGGTGATGGCGGTGATGGTGCCGGCGCCTATGAGGGCCACGGCCCAGAGGCGGTCGAGGTTGAACCAGGCGCGGCGCAGGACGGCCAGGCCGACGATCTCGTAGACGAGGACGGCGATCACGCCGGCGACGGTGAACATCGACAGGGTGTGCACGGCGGTGACGAAGATCCCGGTCGACAGGGCGCTGCCGGAGGACGACGCCAGTCCGTGGTCGTGGCCCGCCGGGGCCGTCCCGGGCGAGGTGAGCACGGGCAGCAGCATCAGGCCCGCGCCGTGCACCGACGACATCAGGAACGACCAGCCGGCGAGCTGCCAGAGCGAGATCCGCATCCCGACCCAGCGGAAGTGCCGCCGCGACAGCAGGCGCCACAGGCCGAACCCGACGAGCACGGCCCCGCCGCCGATCGCGACCGCGCGGGTCGCGACGACGGAGCGGGTGAGGGCGACCAGGACGGCGACGGCGCCGACGGAGGCGGCGTGGCCCGCGGCGATGGCCGGGAGCGACTGCAGCACGAGGGACCGGCTGCGCTCCTGGAGTCCGCGGGCCACGGCGAACAGCCATCCCATGGCCGGGTTGAGGCCGTGGAACGCGCCGAGCGCGACGAGTGCGGCGAGCGACCCGTCGTTCACGGGTAGCAGTAGGAGTCCGAGGAGGCGTCGCCGCCCTGGAGACGCGTCTGGTGCGGGCGGCGGCCGCGGAAGTCGTCGCCGCTGGGGAAGAACCGCTCGTCGAACGAGAAGCCGTCCGGGGTGGAGTCGAGCTTGGCCATCCAGGCGCCGACGCCGTCGGGATAGAACTGGTCGTCCCACGAGCCGTACAGCGAGTTGGTGACGTAGACGCGCTTTCCGTCGCGGCTGACCTCCACCATCTGCGGCCCGCCCGCCAGGGGGCGACCGGGGTCGGCGGGATGGGGGGTCCGGCCGACGATGCCGCCGATGCGCACCGAGCCCGCCTCGACCGGGTGGAACGGGTCGCTGACGTCGTAGCGCTTCAGCTCGCCGGTGCCCCAGCAGGAGACGTACAGCCACTGGTCGTCCACCGACAGGTCGATGTCCGTCACGAGCGGGGGCACGGCCCCGAACGGCCGGATGACGGGCGGGAGGGCGTCCGGGTCGGCCGGCTCGGCCGGGATCGTGATCACCTTGGTCGCGGCCCACCGGTCGCCGTCGCGGTGCCAGACCCACACCGACGCCGACAGGTCCTCGACGCTGACGACCACGCCCGCGAACCCGTACAGCTTCGTCGGGTCGTGCGCGGGGCGCAGCTCCAGGACCATCTGGTGCTCGTCCCCGAGGTCGACCGTCTGGACGTGCTTGCGCTTGCGCAGGTCGAAGAAGTTCAGCGAGTGCCCGTACTTGCGGCCGAGCAGCAGTTCCCCGACGACACCGTCCTCGATCATGGACGGCGTGCCCCACTCGGACGCGACGAGGACGTCGTGCGCGATGTGCCACCAGGCGTCGTAGGCGAAGTGCTGCGGGCCCCGGTCGACCTCCCAGCGTCCGAGGACCTCGAACGAGGTGTGGTCGAGCAGCGCGATCCCGCCGGGGCCGTCCTCGCCGTTCGCGCCGCCGAGGGCGGTCAGGTAGAGGCCCTCGGGCCCGCAGTGGACGGTGTGCGGGCGCGAGTACCCGGCGCGCTTGGCCAGCTCGTCCGGCTCCAGCGTCTTGACGATCTTCGGGGCGGTCGGGTCGTCCTTGGTGTCGATGACGTACACCCGCGACGACCGGAGCCCGGGGACGATCAGGTACCGCCGCTCGACGTGCGGGTGCGGGGAGCCGGGGCACAGGGCGCTGCTGCACGCGTTCCACCCGAAGTGGTGCAGCTCGTCGCCGAGATAGGGCAGCTCGGTCCACCCCACCACGGAGCCGTAGGAGGCGGAGCCGGGGTCCACGTCGAGCACCGCGATCGCGTCCGGCTTCTCCGCGGCCCGGTCGAACGCCGCGACGTAGGCGAGCTTCTCCGGCGGCGCCGAGGCGGCGTCGCGCGGCGAGGCGTAGAACGTCGGGTCTGGCTTCCACAGTGGCATGGGTGCCCTTTCAGGTGATGGTGACCGGGTGCCGTACGACGGCGCCGAAGAGATAGCCGAGCGTGTTGTAGGGGGCGGTCGCGGGCTGGGCGGTGCCGGTCTCGTCGGTCGCGCGCGCCAGGAGCTCGTGGCGGCCCGGCCGTTCGGGTCGCCACGGCAGCTCCCAGCGGACCCATCCGCGGGGACTCGGGTGGCGGTCCCGCAGTCGGGCGCGGCGCCACGTCCTGCCGCCGTCCACGCTGACCTCGACGTGCCGGATGCGGCCGCCGCCCGACCAGGACCGGCCGCGCAGGACGTGCGGGCGCGCCGGCAGGGACGCCTCCCAGGGCAGCTCGAACGCGGACTTGACGTTCATGCGGGTCAGGGGCGGCGATCCCTCCTCGGGGTAGCCGGGCCCGAAGAGCCGGTAGTAGCGGGTGTTCCACGGGGAGAACAGCGGCTCGTCGGCCACCTGGATGTCTCCCAGCCACTTGATGGAGGCGATGCCCGTCCACGAGGGCACGACCAGGCGCACCGGGTGGCCGTGGTCGGGCGGCAGGGGGGCGCCGTTCATCTCGTAGGCGAGGAGCGCGTCCTTCATGGCCTTCGCGATCGGCAGGGGGCGCCGCACGCGGCCGAGGTTCTCGCCCTTGTCCACGAACTCAGCGTCCAGCCCGCGCGGCATGATGTCCACGGCCTCAGGGGTGACACCTGCACGACGCAGGACGGTCGCCAGGCGGACGCCGCGCCAGCGGGCCACGCCGACCCCGCCCAGCCGCCACGGGGTCCCCGACACCTCCTGGCCCTGCTGGGAGGTGTAGAACGCGCGGGCGTTGCCGGTGCACTCGATGAACGCGGTGACCTCCTCGGCCGGGAGCCGGAGGAGGTCCTCGTAGGTGAACTCGACGGGGCGGTCCTCGGCGGGGGCGCCGCGCAGGCCGGTTCCCCAGAGCCTCAGCCGCCAGGTGCGCGCGTCGATGAGCGGTGTGGCGACATGGTTGCGGACGAAGAACCGGTCGGTGGGGGTGAGGTACCCCTGCCCGCGCATGGCCTCCCACCGCATCTCGGCGTTCGTGCCCTGCGGGACGAACAGCTCCGGGGGCAGCGGCTTCACGATTCCGGTCGCGGCGTCCGCGGGCCGCGGGCCGAGGGCCGCGGAGAGGCCGGCGGTCAGCCCGGCTCCCGCCGACAGCCGCAGGAGTCCCCTCCGGGAGGGGGATCGGACGCGCTCGTAGGTCGCCTCGTCGGTCAGCTCGTCCCCATGGGGCAGGTCATCGGGATCACCGCTTCGCATGGCTCCGATGCTGCTCAGCCCGCGTCCAAAAGTCAACTTTCCCTACTGCTTTGACAGGTTTTTATCGGTGGGGGAGGTTCCCATAGCGCGGCAAAGCGGGGCGGACGGCCGAGCCGGATCCGTACGGAACCAGATGTGTGACTTGGGTCTCGGGCTGAGTAGCCTGTGATCCGTGGGGGAGGCGGCGCCGATGACCGTGGACCAGGTCGGATCGCCCGCGGAGCTCGCGGGCCTGCTCGACAGGAACGGCTACCTGTGCGACGAGGGGCTCGCCACGGCCTGCTTCCTCGCCCTGCGGATGGGACGGCCCCTGTTCCTGGAGGGGGAGGCGGGCGTCGGCAAGACCGAGCTGGCCAAGACGCTCGCGCGGGGCCTCGGCGCGCCGCTGATCCGGTTGCAGTGCTACGAGGGCCTCGACGCGTCGCAGGCGCTCTACGACTGGGACTTCCCCCGCCAGCTCCTGCACCTGCGCGCGGCGGAGGCCGCGGGCGTCAGCGACGTGTCGCGGCTGGAGGGCGAGCTCTACGACCGGCGGTTCCTGCTGGCGCGGCCGCTGCTCCAGGCGCTGGAGACGTCCCCCAGCGTGCTGCTCGTCGACGAGCTGGACCGCGCCGACGACGAGTTCGAGGCGTTCCTGCTCGAGGTCCTCAGCGACTTCACGATCACCGTCCCCGAGCTCGGCACGATCCGGGCCGAGCGGCCGCCGGTGGTCGTGGTGACGTCCAACCGCACCCGCGAGGTCCACGACGCGCTCAAGCGCCGCTGCCTGTACCACTGGCTGGAGCACCCCTCGTTCGACCGCGAGGTCGCGATCATCAGGCGGCGGCTGCCGGACGCGGCGGAGCGGCTGGCCGGGCAGGTGGCGCGGGCCGCGCAGCGGATGCGCGAGGCCGACCTGCTGAAGCCGCCGGGCGTCGCCGAGTCCCTGGACTGGACGGAGGCGCTCGTGGCCCTCGGCGTCCGCGACCTCGACCCGGGTACGGCGGCGGTGACGCTCGGCGCCGTCCTGAAGTACCGCGAGGACCAGCAGCGCGTGCTCGGCGGCGACGGCGCGGCCGGGCTAGAGGCACTGCTCGACGGGGGGTGACCGTGGACCGGGACGTCACCGAGACGATGGTCGGCTTCGCCAGGACGGTGCGCGCGGCGGGCGGGGCCGCCGATCCCGAGCGGGTCCAGGCGATGCTCGCCGCGCTCGACCATCTCGACGTTCTCGACCCGCACGACGTGTACTGGGCGGGCCGGCTCACCCTGTGCGCCGACCCCGACGACCTCGCCCGCTACGACCGCTGCTTCGCCGCGTACTTCTCGGGCGCGACCGCCCGCCCGGGACGCGGGAGGCCGCCGGTCGTGGTGCGCCGGGTGCCGATGGCGGAGCCGGGCGGGCGACGAACCCTTCTGTAGGACTCCTGCAGAAGGGTTCTCGCTTTGTACG
>NZ_JBEUPA010000115.1:0-29784 GCF_040492065.1 Actinomadura sp. NPDC000929
AAGGCGCAGGCCCACAGCACGACAGTGCCCTTCCGCCCCGGGTCCGCCGGCGACCGCCGCCCACAGCCGCTGCCGCGCGGCGGTCTCCGCGCCGAGCAGCAGCCGCGCCGTGCGCTCCGGGTCGGGCGCGGGTTCGCCGTCCGGTTCGGCGGCGTGAACGGCGGCCAGCACCGAGTGCCACCCCCGGATCTGCGCGTCCGTCGGATCATCGAGCGCGATGACGTCCATCCGACTTTTGTACCTGATCCCCGCGCGCCGTGACCGGGACCTGGGACAACCCAAGGTTTCGGACATACGAGAACCCCGTTCAGCGGTCCCGCGAGAACGCCTCCAGGATGCGCTCGGCGGCCAGCGCGGGCGTCAGCGTCCCCTCCGCGACCTCCCGCTCCAGGCCGGGTGCGGCCTCCCGGACGCCGGGGTGCCCGCGCAGGTCGGACAGCAGCCGGTCGCGGACCAGGGCCCACGTCCAGCCGACCTGCTGGCGGCGCCGCCGGGCCTCCAGCTCGCCGGACTCGCGGAGCCGGTCCTGGTGCCGGACGATGGCGTCCCACACCTCGTCCAGCCCGGTCCCCTCCTTGGCGCTGCACGTCAGGACCGGGGTGGCGCGGACGCGCTCGTCGCTGCGCAGCAGCCGCAGCGCGCCCGCCAGTTCGCGGGCGGCGCGCTCGGCCTCTGTCCTGTGCTCGCCGTCGGCCTTGTTCACCGCGATGACGTCGGCCAGCTCCAGGACGCCCTTCTTGATCCCCTGGAGCTGGTCGCCGGTGCGGGCGAGGGTGAGGAACAGGAAGGAGTCGACCATCTCGGCGACGGCCGTCTCGGACTGGCCGACCCCGACCGTCTCGACCAGGACGACGTCGTACCCGGCGGCCTCCATGACCACCATCGCCTCGCGGGTGGCCTTCGCGACGCCCCCGAGCGTCCCGGCGGTGGGCGAGGGGCGGATGAACGCGGACGGGTCGGTGGCGAGGCGGTGCATGCGGGTCTTGTCGCCGAGGATGCTGCCGCCCGTCCGGGTGGAGGACGGGTCCACGGCGAGGACCGCGACTTTCCCGCCCTCCCCCGTCAGCCGGGTGCCGAGCGCGTCGATGAACGTGGACTTGCCGACCCCGGGCACGCCGGTGATCCCGACGCGGCGGGCGCCCCCGGCGTGCGGGGTCAGCTCGACCAGCAGTTTCTGCGCCAGCTCCCGGTGGTCCGGGCGGGCCGACTCCACGAGCGTGATCGCCCGCGCGATCCACGCCCGCGACCCGTCCAGCACCCCGGCCGCGTAGTCGTCGAGGCCCGGCGCGCTCACGGCGCGCCCCCTTCTCCCGTCACTTCCGCGCCGCCCCTCAGGCGCGCTCGGGCGCGGCGTGCCCGAGCGCGGCGGTGAGCTGCTCCAGCAGGCCGATCGCCGCGTCCGCCAGGACGGTGCCGGGCCCGAAGATCGCCGAGGCGCCGGCCGCGCGCAGCTCCTCGAAGTCGCCGGGCGGGATGACGCCGCCGACGACGATCATGATGTCGTCGCGGCCCAGCGCGGCGAGCTCCTCGCGCAGCGCGGGGACCAGCGTCAGGTGGCCCGCGGCGAGCGAGTTGACCCCGACGATGTGCACGTCGGCCTCGACGGCCTGCAGCGCCACCTCGGCGGGGGTCTGGAACAGCGGGCCCACGTCGACGTCGAAGCCGAGGTCGGCGAACCCGGTCGCGATCACCTTCTGCCCGCGGTCGTGGCCGTCCTGCCCCATCTTGGCCACGAGGATGCGGGGGCGGCGGCCCTCGGCCTCCTCGAACGCGGCCGTCGCGGCCCGCGCCCGCTCGATGCCCGTCACCTGGCCCGCCTCCTCCCGGTACACACCGGAGATCGTACGGATCTGCGCCGCGTGCCGCCCGTAGGCCCGCTCCAGGGCGTCGGAGATCTCGCCGACGGTCGCCTTGGCCCGGGCGGCGTCGATGGCGAGCGCGAGCAGGTTGTGCTCCAGGCCCCGCGGGCGGGTGCCCTCCTCGGCGGCCTCGGCGGCGCGGGTGAGCGCCTCCAGCGCGGCCCGCGCCGCGCTCTCGTCACGCTCCTCGCGCAGCCGGCGCAGCTTGTCGATCTGCTGCGCGCGCACGGAGGCGTTGTCGACCTTCAGGACCTCGATCTCCTGCTCGACGTCGGGCCGGTACTTGTTGACGCCGATGACGGGCTGCCGGCCCGAGTCGATGCGGGCCTGGGTGCGGGCGGCGGCCTCCTCGATGCGCAGCTTGGGCAGCCCCTCGTCGATCGCCTTGGCCATGCCGCCGGCCTGCTCGACCTCGGTGATGTGTCCCCAGGCGCGGCGGGCGAGGTCGTAGGTGAGGCGCTCCACGTAGGCGCTGCCGCCCCAGGGGTCGATGGTCCGGGTGGTCCCGGACTCCTGCTGCAGGACGAGCTGGGTGTTGCGGGCGATCCGGGCCGAGAAGTCGGTCGGCAGCGCGAGGGCCTCGTCCAGCGCGTTGGTGTGCAGGGACTGGGTGTGGCCCTGGGTGGCGGCCATGGCCTCGATGCAGGTGCGGGCGACGTTGTTGAACACGTCCTGCGCGGTCAGCGACCACCCGGACGTCTGCGAGTGCGTCCGGAGCGACAGCGACTTGGGGTTGCGCGGCTCGAACGTCTTCACCAGCCGCGCCCACAGCAGCCGCGCGGCGCGCAGCTTGGCGACCTCCATGAAGAAGTTCATCCCGATCGCCCAGAAGAACGACAGGCGCGGCGCGAACGCGTCGATGTCGAGGCCCGCCTCGCGCCCGGCGCGGATGTACTCGACGCCGTCGGCGAGCGTGTAGGCGAGCTCCAGGTCGGCGGTCGCCCCGGCCTCCTGGATGTGGTAGCCGGAGATCGAGATGGAGTTGTACTTCGGCATCCGCCGCGAGGTGTACTCGAAGATGTCGGAGATGATCCGCATGGACGGCTGCGGCGGGTAGATGTAGGTGTTGCGGACCATGAACTCCTTGAGGATGTCGTTCTGGATGGTCCCCGCGAGCGCCTCCGGCTCCACCCCCTGCTCCTGCGCGGCGGCGATGTAGAGCGCGAGGACGGGCAGGACGGCGCCGTTCATGGTCATCGACACGCTCATCCGGTCCAGCGGGATGCCGTCGAAGAGCTGCCGCATGTCGTAGATGGAGTCGATCGCCACCCCGGCCATGCCGACGTCGCCGGCCACGCGCGGGTGGTCGGAGTCGTAGCCGCGGTGCGTGGCCAGGTCGAAGGCCACCGACAGGCCCTTCTGCCCGGCCGCGAGGTTGCGGCGGTAGAAGGCGTTGGACTCCTCGGCGGTGGAGAAGCCGGCGTACTGCCGGATCGTCCACGGCTGGGTCGCGTACATCGCCGGGTACGGGCCGCGCAGGAACGGCGCGATGCCCGGGTAGGTGCCGAGGAAGTCGAGCCCGGCTAGGTCGTCGCCGGTGTAGAGGGGCTTGACGCCGATGCCCTCCGGCGTGTCCCAGGTCTGGGCCTCGGGGTCGGCTCCGGTGGCGTCGGCGACCGCGGCGCGCCACCGCTTGGCGGCCTCGTCGGCGGGGGGCGCCGTCCCGAGGTCGACCTCGGTGAAGTCGGGGATCATTCGTTCACTCCCAGATCGTGGAGGGTGGTCTCCAGCACCTCGACCGCGTCGCATCCCGCGTGCACGCGGGCGTCGACCCCCTCGTAGGTTCCCTTACCCGCCAGCCAGACCTTCACAGCACCCGCGTCGCGCAGGATCCGGGCCGCCTCCACGGCCCTCTCCTCGTAGAGGGCGTCGCTGGAGCAGATGCAGGCGACCGCGGCGCCGGACGCCCCGAACTCCTCGGGGGCGCCGGTGACCGTCTCGATCCCGCCCGCCTGGAAGAGGTTGGCGGCGAACGACGCGCGTGCCGTGTGGACGGCGATCGGCCCGAGCGTCGCGAGGAAGACCTTCGGACGGGCGCCGGTCGCCTCCGCGTGGGCGTCGGAGCGGTCGCGAAGGGCCTCGAAGTCCTGCGCGTACGCGACGACCGGGAGGCCGCCGCCGGGCGCCCGGGGCGCGGGGTCGCGCCGGGGCGGCGTCTCGGCGAGGTCGGGGAACTCGCTGACGCCGGTGATCGGCGCCTTGCGGCGGGCGATGTCCTCGCGGCGCCGCTCCCAGGTGGCGGCGAGGCGGCGGGCGACGAGGCCCGAGTCGAGGGCAGCGGCCAGGCCCCCGGCCTTCTCGATCTCGGTGAACCAGGCCCAGGCCGCCTGGGCGAGGCCCTCGGTGAGGCTCTCGGCGTACCAGGAGCCGCCCGCCGGGTCGACGACGCGGGCGAGGCTCGACTCCTCCAGCAGCAGCGTCTGGGTGTTCCGGGCGATGCGGCGGGCGAAGCCGTCGGGCAGGCCGAGGCGGGCGTCGAACGGCTGGACGGTGACCGCGTCCGCGCCGCCGACCCCGGCGGCGAACGTCGCGATGGTGGTGCGCAGCATGTTCACCCACGGGTCGCGGCGCGTCATCATCGCCGAGGAGGTGACCGCGTGGACGCGCGCGGCGGTGCCCTCGGCGGCGCCGCTGACCTCCGCCACCCGCGCCCACAGGCGGCGCGCGGCGCGGAGCTTGGCGATCGAGGAGAACTGGTCGGCGCTGACGGCGAGGCGGAACTCGATCTGCCCGAACGCCTCGTCCACGCTCAGCCCGGCGCCGGTCAGGGCGCGCAGGTACGCGACGCCGGCGGCGACGGCGGCGCCCAGTTCCTCGGCGTCGCCGCCGCCCGCGTCGTGGTACGGGGTCCCGTCGGCGACGACCGCGCGCAGCCGGGGGAACTCGCGGGCGCAGCGGACGGCGAGCGCGGCGGCCTCGTCCAGCGACCCGGGCGCGCCGGTGCGCGCCGCGAGGCCGAGCGGGTCGGCGCCGAGGTTGCCGGACGCCTCGGCCGCGTTCCCGCGCTCGGCGACCAGGGCCAGGAACGCCCGCGCGGCCTCGCCCGCCGACGCTCCCGCGTCCAGCACCACCGGGGCCAGGTCGAGCAGGACGCCGCGCAGCGCCTCGGGCAGCGCGGCCACCGGCAGGCCGTCCTCGCCGAGCCGCAGCCAGACGGAGGTGGCGCCGTTCTCCAGGTCGGCGAGGATCGCCTCGCGGGTGACGGCCGGGTCGGGGTGGGCGTGCCGCTGCCGGACGTCCCACCCGGCGATGCCCTCGCCGTCGGGGCGCACCTCGCGCACGTAGGGGGCCAGCCCGGGACGTCCCGGCGGCGCGTCGTCGCGCGTGTAGAGCGCGGCGATCGGCACCCCGTCGTAGGAGTCGCGGGTCAGCAGGCCCTCGATCTCGTCGAGGGGGGTGTCCTCGCTCGCCGCGCCGGACCTGCGCAGCACCCCCTTCACCATCTCCCGCCACCGGTCGCGGTCGGCCGCGGGGAAGGCGGCGGCCAGTTCGAGTTCTTCAGGCGGCACCGTCATGTCCTGGATGGTAGGTGAGCGGCCGAATCCGGCTCGGGACCGGGTCCCGCTGACCAGTACGCGGCGCGCGCCGCGGGCCCGGGTTAGCGGTGCGCCGTCCGGGAAGAGGGGTGGTCATGACCCTGGAGACACTCCCCGGCGACCTGTACCACATGCAGGAACTCCTCGACGGACGGGAGAAGGAGATCCTCGGGAGGGTGCGCGGCTTCCTGGAGGCGAAGGTCGCGCCGATCGCGAACGACTGCTGGGCGCGGGCGGAGTTCCCCTTCGACCTGATCCCGCAGTACGGGGAGCTCGGCATCGCGGGCCTGGCCTACGACGAGTGCCCGGGCGACAAGCCGAGCAGCCTGCTCACCGGGTTCCTCGCGATGGACATGGCCCGGGTGGACCCGTCCATGGCGACGTTCTTCGGGGTGCACGCCGGGCTCGCGATGGGCAGCATCGGGCGGTGCGCCTCCCCGGAGCAGCGCGAGCGGTGGCTGCCCGCGATGGGGCGGATGGAGAGGATCGGCGCGTTCGCGCTCACCGAGCCGGACGGCGGCTCGGACGTCGCGCTGGGCCTGCGGACCACCGCGCGGCGCGACGGCGACCACTGGGTCCTGAACGGCGCGAAGCGCTGGATCGGCAACGCCACCTTCGCCGACCACACCGTCGTGTGGGCCAGGGACGAGGCCGACGACCAGGTGAAGGGGTTCGTCGTCGCGAAGGGCACGCCCGGGTTCACCGCGACCCGGATCGAGAACAAGATCGCTCTGCGGACCGTGCAGAACGCCGACATCCTCCTGGAGGACTGCCGGGTCCCCGAGTCCGACCGGCTGGCCGGGGCGAACGGCTTCCGGGACACCGCCGCGATCCTGCGCCAGACCCGCAGCGGCGTCGCCTGGCAGGCCGTCGGGGTGATGCTCGCCGCGTACGAGATCGCCCGCGACTACGCGGTGGGACGCGAGCAGTTCGGGCGGCCGATCGCCAAGTTCCAGCTCGTCCAGGACCTTCTGGTCGGGATGCTCGGCAACGCCACCGCCTCGCTCGGCATGGTGGTGCGGCTCGCCCAGCTCCAGGACGAGGGCCTCTACCGCGACGAGCACTCCGCGCTCGCCAAGGCGTACTGCACCAGCCGCATGCGCGAGGCGGTCGGCTGGGCGCGCGAGCTGATGGCGGGCAACGGGATCGTGCTGGACTACGGCATCGGCCGGTTCGTCGCCGACGCCGAGGCGCTCTACTCCTACGAGGGCACCCGGGAGATCAACACTCTGATCGTCGGCCGCGCGGCGACCGGTCTGGGGGCGTTCGTCTGATCCGTCCGTCCCGGCGGCGGCCCCTCCCCGGCCACGGCTGATCTTCAGGTACCCCCGAAGGCCCCGTGGCTAGGGGCGTTGCTAGAGTTCGGCGTCGTAGCCCCCAGCCCCCGAACCGTGCAAGGGAAGACGAACGCATGTCGACTGGCAGCCACGCCGGGCGTCCCAAGTCCTGGGTCGCCGTGGCCATCATCTTCACCGGTTTCGCCGTTGGCGGCGTCGGCGTCACCCTGGGCCCCGACTGGGTCGTGTTCGGGGTGGGCGCCGCGCTCGTCGCGATCGGCGGCGTCATCGCCCTGGCCGTCGACATCATGACCGACGTCGTCGTCGACGAGCCCCGGGCGTAGCAGTGTTCGGCCGGCCTCCGATCGAGGAGCGGATCGCCGCGCGGCAGCGCGAGCGCGGGCCGCTCAAGCCGGGGACCGTCTTCCCGCACGGCCCCGCCAAGATGCTGTTCTTCTTCGGCATCGGCGTGGTCGTCGTCACGCACCTCATCGCGCTGTCGATGTACTTCGTGGACCCCGGCCCCTGAGGGCGGACAGCGGTCCGCGCGCGGCACGCGCCGACGGCCCGTCTCAGCGGCCTCGATCCGAGCCGTTGGGCGGGCCGTTGCGCTTGTCGCCTAGGTAGAACAGACCCGCCAGGACGAACACGGCGACGGCCACCAGGATGACGAGCATGCCGATCGGAGTCGAGCCGGGCACCGCGTCTCACCTCTTCCCTTTCGCTGCGTCTCCCCGGACGGTGCCCGCTGAGCGGCGGGTCAAAAGAGCGTCAAGAAGATCCCTTACTACCCATTCGGGCCGTCCGGCAGGTGCGCGAGGCGCGGCGGCGACGTAGCTTCGAAGGCCCGAGCCAGAGGTGGTGGGATGGCCCTGCGATTCGGAATCGAGGAAGAGTACTTCGTCGTCGATCCCGTCTCCCGGAAGCTCGTCCCCCGTGCCGCCGCGGTGGTGCGCCGGGCGGGCGCGGCGCTGGGCGAGCGCGCCTCCACCGAACTCGTCGCCTACCTCGCCGAGGCCAAGACCTCGCCGTGCGACGACCTGGACAAGCTCGGCGAGCAGATCCGCTCGATGCGGGCCGTGATGGCCGCCGCCGCGGCGGCCGAGGGCGTCCGCCTCGCCGCGACCGGGACGCCCGTGCTGGGGGAGCTCGTGCCCGCCCCGATCACGCGCGGCGCCCGCTACGCCGAGAGCCTCGCCTTCTACCGCGGCCTGGACGACGAGCAGAGCATCTGCTCGTGCCACGTCCACGTGGAGATGCCGGACCGCGAGCGCGCCGTCCAGGTCAGCAACCATCTGCGCCCCTGGCTGCCGACGCTGCTGGCCCTGGCGGCGAACTCGCCGTACTGGGCCGGACGCGACACCGGCCACGCCTGCTGGCGGGCGCTGGCCTGGGCGCGGTGGCCGGTGGCGGGGCCGCCGCCCTACTTCGCGTCTGCGGGCCACTACGACGACCTCGTCGGGGCGCTGCTCGAATGCGGGGCCCTGATGGACTCCGGGACGATCTTCTGGGACGTCCGGCCGTCGGCCCGGCTGCCCACGATCGAGGTCCGGCTCGCGGACGTCGCCCCGACGGCCGGGGAGGCGGCGGTCTTCGCCGCGCTGGTCCGGGCGCTGGTGCAGGTGTCGTCCAACCTGGTGGACGCCGGCGAGCGGGCGCCCGACCCGCCCCCGGAGACGCTGCGCGCCGCCTACTGGCTGGCGGCGCGGCACGGTCCGGCCGGGCGGGGGCTGGACGTGCGCACGGGCCGGCCCGCGACGTTCGGCGAGCAGGCCGGGGACCTGCTCGCGCACGTGCGGCCCGCGCTGCGCGGCGCCGGCGACCTCGACGCCGTCGCCCGCGGGGTGCGGCGCCTGGTCGCCGGCGGGACGGGCGCGGAGTTGCAGCGCGGCGCCCACCGCAGGCGCGGGCGGCTGACCGACGTCGTCGACGCGGTCATGCTGCCCGGTCAATGACCCCCCGGTCATGGGGCTGCCGGGGGCCTCGGTCGTCATTGGTCCGGATATTGTCTGTTTTCGGAGGGCGCCTCGCGGGTACCGCTGGATCGGAACATCAGATCGGCTGACCTCGGGGGATGTCCGCATGGCCCTGCTCGTACGGCTTCCCTCCTGCGCGTATTCTCGATCGAATGCACGAGACAGCGGCACCGGACGGAGCGACCGAACGATGAGCCTCAGCCCCGGCGGAACGGGCGTGGCACGCGAGGACGCGTTCATCCACCCCGCGCTCTTCTACCGCGGCGACGAGGAGTACCTCGCCGGAACCGTGCCGTTCATCCGCGCCGGGCTCGACGCGGGAGAGCCGGTGGCCGTGGCGGTGCCCGCCGTCCGCATGGCGCAGCTGGGCGACGCCCTCGGCGCGGCCGCCGACCGGGTGAGCTGGATCGACATGGCGAAGGCGGGCCGCAATCCCGGCCGCATCATCCCGGGAGTGCTGCGGCACTTCGCCGACCGGCACGCCGGTGGCCGGGTGCGGATCATCGGCGAGCCGATCTGGCCCGGCCGCTCGGCGACCGAGTACCCCGCCTGCGCGCAGCACGAGGCCCTGATCAACCTTGCTTTCGCGGGGCGCGAGGCCACCATCCTGTGCCCCTACGACGAGGCCCGGCTGGACCCGGTGGCGCTCACCGACGCCCGCGCCACCCATCCGGTCGTGATCGACCGGTCCGGGACGCACCCGAGCGCCGACTACGCGCCGCACCGCGTCATCGGCGACTACAACCTGCCGCTGCCCGAGCCGGCCGAGGCCGCCGGGGCGGTCGCGATGAGCTTCGACATCGACGCGCTCCCCCTCGTCCGCGAGTTCGCCTGCCGCTGGGGGGCGAAGTTCGGCCTCGGCACCGGCGCGGTCGGCGACCTGGAGCTCGCCGTGAACGAGCTGGCCGCCAACTCCTGCCTGCACGGCGGGGGCACGGGCACGGCGCGCCTCTGGGTCGAGGACGAGCACGTGGTCTGCGAGGTCAGCGACGCCGGGACGATCAGCGACCCGCTCGCGGGCCGCCGCCCGGCGGACATGAGCCCGAACGGCGGCCGCGGCATCCTCATGGTCAACCACCTCGCCGACCTGGTCCGCGTCCACACCGGACCGGAGGGCACCACGATCCGCGTCTACATGCGCACCGTGAGCCCCGGCCTCAGCTGAGCGCCCGGCCGATCCCCGCGAGCGTCTCGGCGAGCAGCGCGTCCCGCCCGGTGGACGCCGCGTACTCGGCCAGCGTCGCCGTGAGGTTCAGCGCCAAGGCGCGCGCGGCGGTTTCCTGCTCCGGCGGCACCGTCCCGTACTCCGCGAGGAGCGCCTCCCGCGCGGCGCCGCCGAACCCCGCGTAGGCCAGCGACAGGTCCACGGCGGGCGCGCCGAGGCAGACGTCCCCCCAGTCGATCACTCCCGCCGCACGGCCTGCGGGGGTGAGCAGGAGGTGCCGGACGTGCAGGTCCCCGTGGACGACCACCGGGTCGCCGCCCGGCGCGTCCCAGCCCTCGGCCGCGGCCAGGAACTCCTCGACGGCCGGATCCGGCCTCCACACCCCTCGGGCGGCGATCGCGTCGAGGCGGCCGCGGGTCCGCGCCGCGCGCCCGGCGGGGTCGGCGCGTCCCATCGGGTCGACCGGCAGCCCCTCCCCCGCCTCTCGGACCAGGGCCGGGTCGTGCAGGGCCCGCAGGAAGGCGCCGGTCTCGGCGGCGAGGGCGACCCGGTCCTCGTCCGGCGGCCTCACCTCGGCGAGTTCGCGCCCGGGGATGCGCCGCGCGCCCCAGAACGGCCAGGGGAAGTCGTCCGACGGCTCCCCGAGGAAGCGCGGCACGGGCACCGGCAGCGGCAGCCGGGGCGCGAGGACGGGCAGCACGGCGGTCTCGCGCTCGACCCCCGCCAGGGCCATCCGCCGGCGCGGGAAGCGGAACACCCAGTCGCCGCCGACGAGCAGGACGGTGTTGTCCCAGCCCGTGGCGAGGCGCTCCACCGGGGCGCCGCGGAGCTCAGGGAACCTCCGCCCGATCAGCGTGCTCGCCAGTTCGGGCGTCACCTCGTGCTCGGGAGCCCACTCCGGAGTCGTCACGCGGAGGAACGCTACCCCTGCCGGCCAGCCAGAGCGCGGCGACGACGAGGCCGCAGCCGGCGAGCTGCGCGGGACCGGGCCGCTCGCCGAGGACCATCGCGCCGAGGGCGACCGCCAGCACCGGCTGGAGCAGCAGGAGGGCCCCGGCGACGTCGGCGCCCAGCCGGGGCAGCGCCGCGCCGATCAGCACCCACCCGCACACCTGCCCCGTCATCGACAGCGCGGCGAGCCAGCCGAGAGCGGGCCATCCCGGCGCGAGGTCGATCCCCTGCCAGGGGCCTCCGATAGCGGCGGAGGCCGCCCCCGCGCCCAGCGTCGACAGCAGGACCGGCTGCGCCCGGTGCTCCTGGCCGCGACCGGCGAGACGGGTGAGGAAGAGGTAGCCGCCGTAGGCGAGCCCGGCGCCCGCGCCGAACAGCGACCCGAGCACCGGGTCCGTCCCGTCCGTGCCGTGCCCCGCGACGCCGGCGGCCAGCGCGACGCCGCCCATCAGCGCCGGCACGGCCGCCGCGAAGGCCCGCGAGGGCCGCTCTCCGAACACCGCGAACGCCAGCAGCGGGACCACGACGACCTGGACGTTCACCAGCACGGTCGCGATGCCCGCGCCGACGCCGTCGATCGACGCGCCCCACAGCACGAAGTCGGCGCCGAGCACCAGCCCCGCGAGGACGTCGAGCCCGGCGCGGCGCCGCGGCCCCGCCCCGCGCCGCTCCCAGCGCGCCAGGAGCGCCAGCACCGGCAGCGCGAGCGCGCACCGGAAGAACGCCGCCGTCCCGGGCGAGACGCCGGACAGCCGGAACAGGATCGCCGACGCCGAGATGAACGCGGCGCCGGAGGTCAGAAGCAGCCGCGGATCGATCCGTCGCATGCGCACCACGCTGCCGTCCGGCGACTGATTAGCACAAGCGAATATTGCTTAGCGAAAAACAGTAGTATCGCTACCGTGACGCTGAATGTGGAACGCCTGCGCGCCCTGCACGCCGTGGCCGTGCACGGTTCGATCGCGGCCGCCGCCGCGGCCATGCACGTGACGCCCTCGGGGGTGTCCCAGCAGCTCTCCAAGCTGGAGCGCGAGACGGGCCACACCCTGCTCGAACCGCGGGGCCGGGGCGTCCGGCTCACCCGGGCCGGGCACGTCCTGGCCGGGCACGCCGAGCGGGTGATGGCCCAGCTGGCCGCCGCCGCGGCCGAGCTCGACGGGCTCCGCGAGGCCGCCGTCGGGCCGCTGCGGCTCGGGGCGTTCGTGACCGCGGCGCGCTCGGTGCTGCCCGCCGCGCTCACCGCCCTGCGCGAGCGGCATCCCGACCTCGTCCCGACCCTGCTGGAGGCGAACACCGACGAGATCCTGCCCGCGCTCACCCGCGGCGACGTCGACGTCGCCGTCGTCGAGAGCTGGGACACCCTGGTCACGCCGTTCCCCGCGTCGGTGGCCCACGTCCTGCTGTCCTCCGACGTCATCGACCTCGCGCTGCCGGCCGGGCACCCGCTGGCCCGGCGCCGCGCGGTCGCCCTGAGCGAGCTGCGCGGGATGCGTTGGGCCTCGTGGACGGCGGGCGGCAGCTGCGACCAGCAGCTCGTGCAGACGCTCCGCGAGCACAACGTGGAGCCCGACATCGCCTGCAACGTCGCCGACTACCCCACCCAGCTGGCCTTCGTGGCGGCCGACCTCGCCGCCGCGCTCATCCCCCGGCTCGGCCGCGACCCGATCCCGCGCGGGGTCCGCGTCGTCGCGACCAGGCCCGCCGTGCACCGCAAGATCTACGCGGCGTGGCGGGCCGGGGCGGACCGGCCGGCGGTCCGGGCGTGCGTGGAGGCGCTGCAGGCCGTCGCCGAGCGCCTGCCGGACGGCCGGCCCGGCTCATGACCGGGCGCGCCGCCGCCCGACGCGGCCGCGGGGCTTGAACACCGAGAGGGCGGTGGCGGAGAGCAGCATCGCCAGCTGGCAGGAGACCACCGCCACCTGCTCCCACTGCCGCCCGGCGGCGGGGGCCGCCCCGCCGGCGGTCGCGTCCGCCATCGCCTCGGGCGTGAACAGCAGCATCCCGGCGAGGATCACCAGGACCAGCAGCACCAGCTTGGCGAGCACCCAGTAGTGCCGTGCCAGCCCCCACGGGCTGCCGGTGGCGAGCGCGACGCCGCTGGCCAGGGCGGTGAGGCTGAGCGGAATGCCTCACCCGAACACCAGCACGCTCATCAGGCGGTAGGCGGAGTTCGCGAGCACGGGGTCCGCGGTCAGCGCGGCGGTGAGGTTGAGCAGCACGAGGCCCCACACCTCCCCCAGCAGCGCGACGGAGGCGACGACGTGCACGACGGTGACGGTCTTGCGGACCGACGGTCCCGGCCGCCACCACTGCCCGGCGGCCTCCGGCCGCGACTGGAAGGTCGACATCCGAGCGCTCCCGGTTCTCTCGACGACGCTCCGATCGTGCGACGGCGGCACCGGAGGCGTCGTCGGCCGTGCGGAGGCTTCCGCCCTGCCACGCCCGGGGCAGTCGCCCGCGGGGGCCTGCTCCACGCGCGGTATCCCCTCGGCGCCCCATCCCTCTCGGAGCCCCATCCCGCGCCGGAAGGCCGAGACTTGACCCGGCGATCAGTTGCGGAGGCGAATCGGCGGGAATGATGCCCTTCGCCCGACTTCCGATCGCTTTGGGGACACGATGCGTCTTCTTGCTCGCGCTCACCAGATGCCCGTCCGGCTGGCCGTCGGCGCGTTCGTCCTGAACTCGGGCCTGTCGAAGCTCCAGGGACTGGACGCGGCGGCCGACGAGATCCACGGGACGGCGAAGACCGCCTACCCGTTCCTGGAGTCGCAGGACCCGCGGGACTTCACCCGCGCGCTCGGCAGGGCGGAGGTCGCCCTCGGCGCAGCGCTGCTCGTGCCGCTGGTGCCCTCGCTCGTCGCGGGCGCGGCGCTCACCGCGTTCTCGGCCGGGTTGACCGGCCTGTACCTGCGGCTGCCCGGCATGCGCCAGGAGGGCGGGCTGCGCCCCTCTCCGCAGGGGATCCCGCTCGCCAAGGACACCTGGCTGGTCGGGGTCGGCGCCTCGCTCGTCCTGGAGGAGCTGGTGAGGCCGCGCTCCGAGCGCCGCCGCCGCCGATGACCCTCCTTGACGCGGGGCCGCGCCCGCGGTGAGGATCGGCGCGTCCCCCCCGAGGAGGCCGCGCCATGACGTCCGAGCCCCGCCCGTCCCCTCTCGTCCGCGTGGCGGACGGCACCGACGCCGCACCGATCGCGGCCGTCCTCGGGCGCGCCTTCGACGACGACCCGGTCTGGCGCTGGCTCCTGCCCGACGACGCCTCCCGCGTGCGGCGGATGACCGCGCTGTTCGGCATCCTGCTGCGGCAGGTGCACCTCCCCCACGGGGCGACCGAGACCACCGGGCGCGGGGACGGGGCCGAGGCCGCCGCCCTGTGGGACCCACCCGGCCTGTGGAGCGTGCCGCTGCGCCTGCAGGCGGCCTACGCCGTGCCGCTGCTGCGCATCCTGGGCGCCAGGACGCCCGCCACCCTCCGCGCGCTCAGCGCGATCGAGAAGCACCACCCGCGCGAGCCGCACTGGTATCTGGCGGTGCTCGGCACCGACCCCCCGGCGCAGGGCAACGGCCTGGGCGCGGCCCTGCTGCGATCACGGCTCGACCGCTGCGACGCCGAGGGCCTGCCCGCCTACCTGGAGTCCTCGAAAGAGCAGAACGTGCCCTACTACGAGCGGTTCGGCTTCCAGGTGACGCGCGAGCTGCCGCTGCCGGGCAAGGGGTGCCCGCCGGTCTGGCTCATGTGGCGCGCCCCCGGGGGGTGACTCCGCAGGGTCCTCCACCGCGAATCGACATCTTCGGTTAAGTGCCTGTCATGGCCGGAAAAGGCCAGTCGCGCGACCGCGCCCGCGCCCGGACGCGCCCGCGCGCCGATCGTTCGCCGCAGCACCGGACGATGATGCGCCAAACCCCGCTGACCCGATGCGGCCACGTGCCCGGCGGGTTTCGGACGGTCCATCGGATGCGGCCGCCTCCGGACCCGCCGCGGCCGCCTACCGTCGTAAGCGAGCCATTGCACCGATCCCCTCTGGTGAAGGCGACAGGTGAAGCACCATGCCCATGGCCGGCACGAGGGCGCCGGAGAACACCCCTCTCGCCCTGCACAGGCCGGGTCCGGCGCGCGTCCAGGACTACCTCCTCGGCGGCAAGGACAACTACGCGTCCGACCGCGACCTCGCCCAGCGGATCCTGCGGGTCCTGCCGCAGGCCGCGGCGGCCGCCCGCGCCGCCCGCCGCTTCCTCGCCGGCTCCGTCGCGCAGCTCGCCGGACGCGGCGTGCGGCAGTTCGTCGACCTCGGCTGCGGCCTGCCGAGGACGGACAACCTGCACCAGATGGCCGCGGGCCGCGCCGGCGGCGCCCGCGTCGTCTACGTCGACCACGACCCGCTCGTCATCGCCCACGCCCGCGCGCTGCTCATCGACGGCGGCAACGTCGCGGCGCTGCGGGCCGACATCCGCGACCCGGCCGCCGTCATGGGCAGCCCCGAGGTGCGGCGGCTCATCGACCCGGCCGAACCGGTCGCGCTGGTGTTCTCCAGCGTCCTGCACTTCGTGGACGGCGCCGCCGACCTCGTCGCCGACCTCGCGGCGTCCACGGCCCCCGGCAGCGCGCTGGTCGTCTCGCACGCCACCGCCGACTTCGCCCCCGGCGCCGTCACGGAGGCCGCGCGGCTCTACGGCGAGGCGACGTCGGTCCCGGTGCGTCCTCGCGGCGGCGCGGAGATCGCGCGGCTGCTCGGGCCGTTCCGCCCGCTGCCCCCCGGGCTGACGCCGCTCACCGCCGAGGGACCCACCGGCCCCCGCGACGAACCGGTCCTCTACGGCGCCGTCGGCGTCCGCTGACAGCGATGTGGTGTTGATCACATTTTTCGGATAAGCCCGGCGCGGACGGCGCGCTCCGGCTGGCCGCGACCGCCCTGCTCTCGCCGCGCCTCCGGCTTCCACGCCCCGTGACACAGCGTCAGCCGACGGATGCCCCGATTAAGAGAAATCTCATTTGCCCGTTAGAAACGGTAACGGTTCGGCCCCTATCGTGGCCCGGATGCCGACGAACACCCTGACTCCGCATGACACGACGATCGGCGCTCCCCCCGCGAAGGCACCGCGCATGGGCTGGCTGGACGCGCTGCGCGGCCTCGCGGCCCTGGTGGTGGTGTTCGAGCACTCCCTGGACGTGCTCCTGCCCGAGGTCCGCCGGGCGACCGGCCCGTGGTTCGACTTCGGCCGGTACGGGGTCTTCGTGTTCTTCCTCGTCAGCGGCTACGTGGTGCCGTTCTCCCTGGAACGGCGCGGCAGCGTCCGGCAGTTCTGGACCGGACGGTTCTTCCGCCTGTACCCGGCGTGGGGCGTGTCGGTGGTGCTGGCGCTGCTGCTCAGCGCGGCCGGCCTCTCCTACGGCCTGCCCGCGGCGATCGGCGACCGGCCCTGGGCGTCCGCGCTGGCGCACCTGACGATGCTGCAGGACCTCCTGGGCGTCCCGAACGTCGTCAACGTCTTCTGGACGCTGTCCTACGAGATGGTCTTCTACCTCCTCGTGACGGCGATGTTCGTCGCCGGCGTGCACCGCGCCAGCGCCCGGGTCGCCCTCGGCTTCGGCGTGGGCGCGGCCATCCTCGGCGTCGCGCTGCCGTCCGGGCTGCTGGCCTCCCGGTGGCCGGGCGGGACGGTCCTCGCCGCCGCGCTGATGCTCGCCGGCGGCCTGGCCGCCATGGTCAGCCGGCACCGCGGGCTGCGGCGGGCGGGCGTCGCGGTGGTGGCCGCGCTGGCCCTCGTCCTGCTCGTGCTGAACAGCCGCATCGGCGCCATCGAGAGCCTGTGCATCATCGCCACCATGTTCGCCGGGACCGCGATCCGCGGCATCCAGGACGGGCGGCTCCGGCTCGGGCCCGCCGCGGCGATGGTGGCGATCGTCCCGGCCCTGACGCTGGCGGCGGGCATGCGCACGCCGACCAGCTGGGCGCTGCACGCCAACCCGAACCCCCTCGGCCCGGACTGGTCCATCGCCGTGGGCGCCGCGTGGCTGACGTTCCTGGCCGGGCTCGCCCTGCGGAACCGCTCCATGCCGCGCGTGCTCGTGTGGCTGGGGCTGGTCAGCTACTCGGTCTACCTGCTGCACCCGCTGGTCATCCAGGCGGTCTGGCACGCCGCCGGACGCGACACCTGGGGGCTGTCGGCACCGGTCCGGGCGGTCTGGGGCGTGGTGCTGCTGGCGACCGTCCTCACCTCGGCGGCGCTGGCGCACCGCTACGTCGAGCGGCCCGCGCAGAACCTCGGCCGCCGCCTGACGGCACGGCGACGCTCCCCCGTGGCGCCCGCCGCCGCCTCCGCACCGCAGCCCGCCCACCCCTGACCGTCCCCTCCGGCGGGTGATGACAGCGTTCGCTTTCTTGCCTAGGGTGATTCGCCCGAGCCCACCCCGCCGATCGGACAACGGATGACCGAAGGGCCGATGCCCGCCGAGCTGCCCGACGTGCTGCGGCAGCATCTCCAGGCCGCCGTGGACGAGATGGAGCGGGAGATCCGCGACCAGGTCCCCGAGTACGCGGGCGCCGACGGCGGCGAGTACGCCCGGAAGGTGGAGCGGACGGTCAGCGACACCGTCGCGTTCTTCGTGGACTCCGTCGACCATCCCACCGCGGACGCACGCAAGATCACCGAGCTGTACATGCGGCTCGGCGAGGAGGAGGCGCGGCAGGGCAGGAGCCTGGCCGCGCTGCAGAACGCGATGCGGGTGAGCAGCCAGGTCGCCTGCCGCCGGTTCATCAAGGACGCCTACCGGCTCGGCTGGTCGCGCGAGACGCTCGGCCGGCTCACGGACTCGCTGTTCATGCTGCTGGCGCGGGCCGCGGACGCCGCCGCGCAGGGCTACGCCCGCGCGCAGGGCCAGCTGGCGACCGAGCGGGAGCGCCGCCGCGACCGGCTCCGCGACCTGCTGGTCGCCGAGCCCCCGCCCGGGCACGAGACGATCGCCGAGCTGGCGGTCGCGGCCCGCTGGGAGCTGCCGAAGAGCATCGCGCTCGTGGCGCTGCCGGCGGGCGCGCCCGCCGGCGCCCGGATCCTGCCGCCCGCGGTGCTGGCCGACTGGGAGGCGCCCGTCCCGTTCCTCGTGGTGCCCGACCCGGAGGGCCCCGGCCAGGACCGGCTGTGGCCGGCGCTGCGCAGGCTCGGCACCTCGGCGCTCGGCCCGACCGTCCCGATCGGGCAGGGCGCGCTCTCGCTGCGCTGGGCCCGGCACGCCCTGACCCTGGCGGAACGGGGGCTGCTGCCGGACGAGGGCCCCGTCCGGTGCGTCGACCACATCGCGTCCCTGGCCACGCTCGCGGCGGACGAACTGGTCGGCGCGACCGCCGAAGCCGCCCTCGGGCCGCTGCTGGAGCTGCCTCCGCCGCGCCGGCAGCCGCTCGCCGAGACCCTGCTGACCTACCTGCAGTGCGGCGACAACGCGGTGACCGCCGCGGAGCGGCTGCACATCCACGAGCAGACCGTCCGGTACCGGCTGCGGCGCATCACCGAGCTGACCGGCGGCCGCTTCACCGAGCCGGACGGACGGCTCGACCTCATGCTGATGCTGAGCTGGCTGGTGCGGACGGGCCGCGCCGACCGGACGGGCCGGGCCGAGCCGACGGCGTAGCCGCGGCTCACAGGAACGCGGCGACGCGGGCGGCGAGCTCCTCCGGCGTGACGATCTCGATGCCGAGCCGCTCGGCCTTGGCCCTCTTCGACCCCGCCTTCTCCCCCGCGACCACCAGGGACGTGCGGGCCGACACCGACGAGGACGCCGTGCCTCCGGCGCGCTCGACCAGCTCGTTCACCTGCTCGCGCGACAGGCCGCCGAGCGGCCCGGACATCGCGCCGGTGACGACGACCGACATCCCGGCGAGGGGCAGGTCCGGAGCGCCCGCCCCGGCCTCCCGCCCGGCCGGGCCCGCGGCGCCCGGCTCGGTCATGGTGACCCCGGCGGCGGCGAGCTTGTCGATCAGCGGGGCCAGCTCGGCGATCTCGGCCACCAGGACCGCGGCGCGCTCCGGCCCGACGCCCTCGACCTCCTGGAGGGCCTCGGCGTCCGCGGCGCGGATCGCGTCCATCGTGCCGAAGTGGCGGGCGATGCGGCGCGACATCGACCGGCCGGTGCCGCGCACGCCGAGCGCGCAGAAGACCTTGCTCAGCGGCTTGGCCTTCGCGCCCTCGATCGCGGCGAGTAGGGCCGTGGTGCTGGTCTCGCCCATCCGCTCCAGGGCGATGACCTGGTCGTAGGTGAGGGTGAACAGGTCGGCGAAGTCGGTGATCAGCCCCTCGCGGATGAGCTGGTCGATGCGGCCCTCGCCGAGGCCCTCGATGTCGAACTGGTCGCGGGCCACCGCGTAGCGGACCGACACGACGGCGTGGCAGGCGCGGCCCCGCACGCACCGCCAGCGCTGCTGGGAGGCATCGATCCCGTCGCCGCAGCGCGGGCAGGCCGCGGGGATCTCGACGGGCCGCTCCCGCCCGGTGCGCAGGTGGACGACGGGGGCCTCCACGCGCGGGATGACGTCGCCCG
This sequence comes from Actinomadura sp. NPDC000929, assembly GCF_040492065.1. NCBI lineage: Bacteria > Bacillati > Actinomycetota > Actinomycetes > Streptosporangiales > Thermomonosporaceae > Actinomadura > Actinomadura sp. NPDC000929. Next base: position 19,292 of record NZ_JBEUPA010000115.1, read on the forward strand.
CCTTGTAGACGGTGACGTGATCGCCGATCATCAGTCCGCGCCGCTCGATGTCGGCGGCGTTGTGCAGGGTCGCGTAGGTGACGGTGGAGCCGTCCACCTCGACGGGCTCCAGGACGGCGCGGGGCGCGATGACCCCGGTGCGGCCGACGTTCCACTCCACGTCCAGCAGCCGGGTGATCTTCTCGACCGCGGGCAGCTTGTAGGCGATCGCCCAGCGCGGGGCGCGCGAGGACAGGCCGGCGTCGGCCTGGTCGGCCGCCGCGTCCGCCTTGACCACGATGCCGTCGATGCCGAAGTCGAGCTCGGCGCGCAGCGCGGCGATCTCCTCGATCCGCTCCAGCACCCGCTCGATCGACGTCGCGGTGATCCCCGGGGCGGACGTCGCGGCCGTGGTGTTCGCGCCGAGGCCGGCGACCAGCTCCATGACCCGGCTGTGCGGCAGGTCGCGCAGGCGCGCGGCCGTCTCGCCGTCGGTGCCGTCCGCCGGCAGCGCGCCGTAGGCGAAGAAGGTCATCTCCACCTCGTAGGGGTGGTCCCTGGTGCGCAGGGTTCCGGCGGCGGCGCTGCGCGGGTTGGCGAACGTCGTTCCCACGGTGGCGGTGCGGGCGGCGTTGGCGGCCTCGAACTGGGCCCGCGTCATCAGCACCTCGCCGCGCAGCTCGACGGTGAGCGGCCGCGCGAGGTGCCCCGGCAGGCCGAGGATCATACCGGTGCAGTGGGAGACGTCGTCGCCCGCGGCGCCGTCGCCCCGCGTCACCAGCCGGACGAGCCGCCCGTCGCGGTACCGGGCGGAGATCGCCATGCCGTCCAGCTTCGGCTCGACGCTCCACGCCGCGACCTCGCGGCCGAGCCGGCGGGCCAGGCGCGCCGCCCACGTCCGCAGGCCCTCTTCGGAGAACACGTTGTCCAGGCTCAGCATCGGGACGGTGTGCGGGACGTCGCCGACCACCGCTCCCCCGGCGACCTTGCCCGTCGGGGACTCGGGCAGCACCTCGTCCGGATGCTCGGCCTCGTAGGCGGCGATGCCGCGCACCAGCCGGTCGAAGGCGTCGTCGTCGAGCGGCGAGTCGCCCTCGCCGTAGTAGGCGGCGGAGGCGGCGACGGCGGTCTGGACGGCGGCGGCGTAGGCCGCCCGGTCACCGATCTCGGTGCGGGCCGGGGTGTCGCTCATGACGCCATCATGCCCGGTCCCCCCGAGATCTCCAGGCGGTCAGCGGGGGCTCAGACGGTGCCCGAGAAACGCCAGTTCGCGGCGGAGCTGCCGACGCCAGAAGGCCGCGTCGTGGCATCCGCCCTCCAGCCCGCCCTCGGGGCGGACCCGGTCGCGGAAATCGCGCACCCGGTCGGCGAACGGGTCGCTGGTCCCGCAGTCGACGCGCAGCGGGACGCCCTTCAGCTCTTCGAGCGCGGCGAAGACGTCGTGGCGCTGGTAGTCCGCCGCGCCGTCGAACGAGCGGCGGTTCGTGGCGACCGCGTCCTCGTAGGAGGCGAACAGGGCCGGGGACGAGGCGACCACGGCGGCCGTGCGGGCGCGACCGAGGCGGCGGGCCAGCACGAGGGCTCCGTAGCCGCCCATCGACCAGCCGATGGCGCCCACGCGGTCGGTGCGGGCGCCGCGGTCCCGCAGCCGCGGCAGCAGCTCGTCCACGATCATGCCGAGGGGGTCGTCGCCGGAGGCGCGCGGATGCCAGTAGGTGTCCCGGCCGCCGTCCACGCTCACGAGGGTGAACGGGAGGACGCCGCCGTTGGCGACCGCGTCGGGCAGGTAGTGGTCCAGGGCCAGGTTCCGCACGAGGGAGGAGCCGTCCTCGCCGGTGCCGTGCAGGGCGACGACCACCGGCAGGCCGCGCGGCGACCGGTTCGCGGCGGGCGGGACGACGGTCGCGGTGACGGTCGTGCGGCGGTGCGCGGAACGCCAGGTCATCGTCTCGGCCCGGACGGACGCGGGGGGCGGCGCCGGCACGTCCCCGCACCTGCCGAGCGCGCGGTCCAGCCGGACCTTGCCGGGCAGGGCCCCGCTCTCCACCAGCGCGTAGCCGGCGCCGCCCGTGGCCGCGGCGGCGCCGAGGCCGCCGAGCCCGCCGAGGACGAGGGCGCGTCGGGTAATCAAAGAGGGTCCTTTCAGGAGGCTCCGGGCACCGTATCGCCCTCGCGGGACGCGTGGGCCGACCGCGACAGCAGCGCGACTCCCCCGGTGAGCAGGAGCACGCTGAACGACAGGGCCGTGAGCGCCGCGGCCGTCCGGGGCGGCAGCGTCTGGAAGGCGAAGGCGGCCACGAGGTAGGACGCGATGGGGTTCGTCATCGTCATCGCGGTCATGGCGGCGGGCAGCGATCCGGCCGCGAACGCCCGCTGCTCGATGACCAGGCCGAGCAGCGTGCTGCCGGCCAGCGCGTAGCCGGGCCAGTCCACCGCGGTGGCCGCGACCCCGCGGTCGACCAGGTCGGCGGTGGTGAGTTTGATCAGCACGGCGGTCGCCGCGAAGCACAGGCCGGCGCAGACGCCGAGCAGCGCGGCCCGCACCGGCCCCCTTCGCAGCCATGCCGCCCGCGACAGGACGAGGATGACCGGCGCGGCGACGAGCCCGGCGAGCAGGATCCGCGGCCGGGACGGCTCGCCCTGGGGCGGGATCGCGCCCGGGACCGTGAACAGGACGGCGAGGCCCGCGGTGACGGCGATGCCTCCGAACAGGTCGAGCCGCGCGGGCCGGCGTCCCGTACCGATCGTGCCGAGCACGATCGTGAAGACCAGCTGGGTGACCAGCAGCGGCTGGACGACGGCCGTCGAGCCGAAGTGCAGGGCGACGGCCTGCGCGCAGAACCCGCCGAGGTTGACCCCCCACCCGGTGAGCCACACGGGGTCGCGGACCAGCCGGCGGATCAGCCCGTGGGCGGCGGACGCGTCCGAGACGCCGTGCACGGCACGCCGCGCGGCCCGGTACTGCAGGGCCGCCGCCGCGGCGAACAGGAACGCCGCGAGCAGGCTGAAGCAGACCGACCAGGCCATCAGCCCGTCCCGCTCCGGCTCACAGTGCTCCTCCCGACTCGCGCATCCCGCCACAGATCATCCTTCCCGCCGCCGGACGGGACGACCACGGGGGCCCGTCCGCTCTTGACCTGGACGGAAAACGGATCTAAAACAAGAGAAACAAACTCAAACAGAAGGGAAGCCACATGGAGCCGGGAGCGGTCGGCGCATGATCGTGACGGTGACGCTCAACCCGAGCCTCGACCGCACGATCGAGGTGGACGTGCTGACCCGCGGCGCGGTCATCAGGGCCAGGTCCGCGCGGCTGGACCCGGGCGGCAAGGGCGTCAACGTGTCCCGGGCGCTGCTGGCCAACGACGTCGCGTCCGCCGCCGTGGTCGCGGTGGGCGGCGCCGACGGCGACCAGCTGCGCCGGCTGCTGGAGACCGAGGGCCTGCGCGTGCACGCCGTCCGCGCCCGCGGGCGGACCCGGTCCAACGTCACGATCGTCGAGCCCGGCGGCGTCGTCACCAAGCTGAACGAGCCCGGCGGCCCGCTGTCGCCCGGGGAGCTGGACGAGGTCGGCGCCGCGGTGGCCGCCGCGGCCGGCTCCGCCCGCTGGGTGGTCGGCTGCGGCAGCCTGCCGCCCGGCGTCCCTGACGGCACCTACGCGCGGATGTGCCGCCGGTTCTCGGCGGGCGGCGTCCGCGTCGCGGTCGACACCAGCGGCCCGGCGCTGCGCGCCGCCGTCGCCGCCGCGCCCGACCTCGTCAAACCGAACCGGGAGGAGCTCGCGGAGGCCGCGGGCGGCCCGGTCGACACCGTGGCCGACGCGGTCGAGGCGGCCGGGCGGCTGCGGGCGTGGGGGGCCCGCGCCGTCCTGGTCAGCCTGGGCGCGCAGGGCGCGGTGCTCGTCGACGACGACGGCGTCCTCACCGGCGAGGCGCCCGTCGCCCACCCGCGCAGCACCGTCGGGGCCGGCGACGCCCTGCTCGCCGGGTTCCTCGCCGCGGGCGCCCGCGGGCCCCGCGCGCTCGCCGAGGGCCTCGCCTGGGGCGCGGCGGCCGTGCGGCTGCCCGCCAGCCGGATGCCCGGCTCCGCCGACGTGCGGCGCGACATCGTCCGCATCCACCCGCACCCCGACCTCGCCCGCCCCCTCCTCGCCTGACCCCGCGAAACACCCACCCCCACCCCCGAACGACAGGAGGCCGAGATGGCCACCGCCTACACCCCGGAGCCCGCCGGGCGCGGGATCCGCGCGAACGTCCAGCGGCTCGGCGGCCGGATGGCCGCGATGGTGATGCCGAACATCGGCGCGTTCATCGCCTGGGGCCTGATCACCGCCCTGTTCATCCCGACCGGCTGGCTGCCGAACAAGGAGCTCGGCGAGCTGGTCGACCCGATGATCAAGTTTCTGCTGCCGCTGCTGATCGGCTACACCGGCGGCCGGATGGTGCACGGCCAGCGCGGCGCCGTCGTCGGCGCGGTCGCCACCGTGGGCATCGTCGTCGGCGCCGAGGTGCCGATGTTCCTCGGCGCGATGATCACCGGCCCGCTCGCCGCGTACCTGCTGCGGCTGTTCGACGGCCTCGTGCGGGACCGCGTCCGGACCGGGTTCGAGATGCTGGTCGACAACTTCTCCGCCGGGATCGTCGGCGCCGCGATGGCCGTCGCGGGCAACCGGCTCATCGGCCCGGTCATGAACACCTTCACCGAATGGGCCGGGGACGGCGTGGGGTGGCTGGTCGACCACGACCTGCTGCCGCTCACGTCCCTGCTCATCGAACCGGCGAAGGTGCTGTTCCTCAACAACGCCGTCAACCACGGGGTGCTCGGTCCGCTCGGCGTCCAGCAGGCCGCCGAGCACGGCAGGTCCGTGCTGTTCATGCTGGAGTCCAATCCGGGGCCGGGCCTCGGCGTCCTGCTCGCCTACTGGTTCTTCGGGCCGCGGCGGCTGCGCCCGAGCGTCCCGGCGGCCGCCGTCATCCACTTCTTCGGCGGCATCCACGAGATCTACTTCCCCTACGTCCTGATGAAGCCGCGGATGATCCTCGCCGCGATGGCGGGCGGCGTGACCGGAGTGGCGATCTTCGTGGCCACGGGCGCCGGGCTCGTGGCGACCCCCTCGCCCGGCAGCATCTTCGCCTACCTGGCGCAGACGCCCCGCGGCGCCGGCAACTGGATCGGCGTCTACTCCGGCCTGATCGCCTCCGCGGCCGTCTCCTTCGGCGTCGGCGCCGCGCTGCTCGGCTTCGGCAGGCTGGCCGAGTCCGACCCCGAGGGCGGGGACGCGGCCGGGGAGGCGGACGGCGCCACCGAAGCGGGCGCCGCCGAGGAGACCACCACCGAGCCGAGCACCGCCGGGCAGGCGCTCCCGAAGGAGCCCGCCGACGGCGCCGCGCGGGAAACGACCGCCCACTGACGGAAGGCGCACCAACGATGAACGGCAAGGACATCCGCAAACTCGTCATCGCCTGCGACGCGGGCATGGGCAGCAGCGTCATGCTCGCCGGGCAGCTCCGCAAAACGCTGCGCAAGCAGGACGTCGCGGTCGAGCACACGCCCGTCGACGCGATCCCCGGCGACGCCGACGTGGTCGTCTGCCACACCGGGCTCGCGGCCCGCGCCCGGCGCGGCGCCGGCGGCGCACCGGTGATCCCGTTCGAGGTCTACCTCGGCGATCCGGCCGTCGACCGGCTGGTCAAGGCGATCAAGGACGGCGGTGAGGTCGGTGCCTGACGGCGCCGCCGGCCTGCTGGCCCCGGACGCGATCCGGCTGGACGCGCGGGCCCGCGACCGCGACGACGCCGTCCGGGTCTGCGGGCGGGTGCTCGTGGACGCGGGCGCCGTCGAGCCCGGCTACATCGACGCGATGCTGGAGCGGGAACGCTCCATCTCCACCTACCTCGGCGAGGGCGTGGCGATCCCGCACGGCACGTCCGGGGGCCGCGGCCTCATCCGCCGCGACGCCCTCGCCGTCGTCCGCTTCCCCGACGGGACGGACTGGAACGGCGAGACCGTCACCGTCTGCGTCGCGATCGCGGCGCGCGGCGACGGCCACATGGAGATCCTCGCCGAGCTGGCCCAGGTCCTCATGGACCCGGGCCGGGCCCGCGCGCTGCGCGAGGCCACCGCCGCCGAGCAGGTCCTCGCCCTGCTCGCCCCGCCGGCCGAGGACGAGCAACCGACACGACAGGAACACACCGCATGAAGGTCGCCCGCTTCTACGCCCCCGCCGACATCCGCCTGGAGGACGCCCCCGAACCCGAGCCCGGCCCGGGCGAGCTGAAGATCCGCGTCCGCGGCTGCTCGACCTGCGGCACCGACGTCAAGATCTCCCGGTTCGGGCACCACCACATCGTCCCGCCGCGGGTGATGGGCCACGAGATCGCCGGCGAGGTCGTGGAGGCCGGGGCCGGCGCCGGGGACTGGGCCCCGGGCGACCGCGTGCAGGTGATCGCGGCGATCCCGTGCGGGCGGTGCGCCGAGTGCCGCCGCGGCCGGATGACGGTCTGCGCCGCGCAGGAGTCGATGGGATACCACTACGACGGCGGGTTCGCCGAGTACACGATCGTCCCGGCGAAGGTGCTCGCGGTCGGCGGGGTGAACCGGATCCCCGACGGCGTCTCGTTCGCCGAGGCGTCGGTGGCCGAACCGCTCGCCTGCGTGCTGAACGGCCAGGAGCTCGCCCGGGTCGGCGAGGGCGACGACGTCGTGGTGTTCGGGTCGGGCCCGGTCGGCTGCCTGCACGTGCGGGTCGCGCGGGCCCGCGGCGCCGCCCGCGTGTTCCTCGTGGAGGTCAACGCCGAGCGGCTGCACCGGGCCGCCGCGCTCGTCAAGCCGGACGCCGCGCTCGACGCGGGCGCGGGCGACGTCGTCGAGGAGATCCTCGAACGCACCGGCGGGCGCGGCGCCGACGTGGCGATCACCGCCGCCGCGTCGGCCGCCGCGCAGGGCCTGGCGCAGCGGCTCGTCGCGCCCGGCGGCCGGGTCAGCCTGTTCGGCGGCCTGCCCAAGGACGACCCGGTCGTCCCCGTCGACGCCAACCGCGTCCACTACCGGGAGCTGTCCCTGGTCGGCGCGAACGGGTCGAGCCCCGCGCACAACGCCCGCGCGCTGGAGATGATCGGGTCCGGACGGGTCCCCGTCGAGGACCTCATCACCCACCGGCTCCCGCTGGACGCCCTGCACGACGCCCTCGACCTGGTCACCCGGGGCGCCGCGATCAAAGTCACCATCGAACCCTGAGGAGACGCCATGCCCGAACGGAGCGTCGTCGTCGCCGCGGCGCAGGGGCTGCACGCCCGCCCGGCGCAGTTGTTCGTCCAGGCGGCGGCGCGGCAGCCGGTGCCGGTGTCCATCCGGGTCGGGGACGGCGCGCCCGTCCCCGCGAGCAGCATCCTCGGCGTGCTGTCGCTCGGCGCGCGGCACGGTACGGAGGTGACGCTGTCCGCCGAGGGGGACGGGGCCGGGGGCGCGCTGGAGGAGCTCGCCGGCCTGCTCGCCCGCGACCTGGACGCCGAGCAGCCCGCCTGACCGGTCCCGCGGCCCCGGCGCGGCGGACCGGCGGGATCGGCACGGCTCGGCACGGCGGACTCGGCACAATGGGGACGCACCGCGACGCAGACGGAACGGGTGGGACGACGGTCATGTACGCCGAGGAACGGCAGCAGGCGATCCTTGCGCTGGCGCGCTCGAAGGGCCGGGTGGACGTGGTCGCGCTCGCCGAGGAGTTCTCGGTCACGACCGAGACGATCCGCCGCGACCTGACCGTGCTGGAGCGGGCCGGGACGGTCCGGCGCGTGCACGGCGGCGCGATGCCCGTCGAGCGGCTCGGCTTCGAGCCGGAGCTGGCGGCGCGGGACGCGGTGATGACGGAGGAGAAGCAGCGCATCGCCAAGGCGGCGCTGGAGGAGCTGCCCGCCGACGGGTCGGTCATCGTGGACGCCGGGACGACCACCGCGCGGTTCGTCCAGCTGCTGCCGACCGACCGCGAGCTGACCGTGATCGTGAACTCGCCGCCGCACGCGGCGGTGCTGGCGACCCGCCCGAACCTCACCGTGATCATCCTCGGCGGGCGGGTGCGCGGCCGCACGCTCGCCACGGTGGACGACTGGGTGCTGCGCCCGCTCGCCGACCTGTGGGTGGACGTGGCGTTCATGGCCACCAACGGCTGCTCGGTCGAGCGCGGGCTGACCACCTCCGACCAGGCCGAGGCCGCGGTGAAGCGGGCGATGATCGCCTCGTCCCGGCGGCGGGTGCTGCTCGCCGACCGCACCAAGATCGGGCACGACCACCTCGTGCGGTTCGGCGGCCTCTCCGACATCGACGTGCTGATCACCGACACCGGGCTGGACACCGACCTCGCCGCCGACCTCGCGGCCGCGGGCCCGGAGGTCGTCCGGGCCTGACGCCGCCCCGCGCCGCGACGCGCGGGGCGGCGGGGCCGGTCAGCCCGCGGCGGGGATGCCGTTGGCGGGCGCCTGCGGCTGCGGGGTCGTGTAGGGCTGGATCGGCCCGTCGCCGTCGTCGGTGGTCAGCGGCTGCCCCTGGGGCACGACGTTCTGCCCCTTGACCGTGCCGATGACCGCCCCGGTGTACCCGGCGTGCGAGTCCGCGCCGTAGGCGAACGGGACGACGCCCGGCCCGGTGAAGCGCGACTTCTCCAGCGCCTCCACGACGCCCTTGCGGGTCGGGTTCTTCCCGGCCGCCTGGAGCGCCTGCACGAAGGTGTAGGCGACCGACATCCCGTAGACGATGTTGCCGTTGAACGGCAGCTTCGGGATGTACCGGTCGTGGATCTTCTTGAACAGCGCCGTCCAGCTGTTGGAGGCGTCGCCCGGCGCGGCGAGGTAGCCGTCGGTCACCATGCCCTGGATGAGCGGGCTGCCCTCGACCTCGCTGCCGCCCTTCTTGGCGAAGCTCTCCAGCAGCCCCGTGAGGGTGATCGGGTCGGATCCGACGTTGCTGACGACGAACGTCGGCTTGTAGTTCAGCTTCAGCGCGGCGAGCCGGAACAGCGCCGTGTAGGTGGGGATGCTGAACAGCACGACGACGTCGGCCTTGGACTGCGCGATCGCCTGCGCCTGCGCACCGATGTCGGTGCTGCCCGGCTGGTAGGACTGCCGGGACACTACCTGGTCCTTCGGGATGTACTTGTCGAGGCCCTTCACCCCGTCCTGCCCGAAGTCGTCGTTCTGGAAGAAGTAGGCGACCTTCTTGCCCGCGTAGGCCTTCTTGACGTGGTCGCCGAGGATCTTGCCTTCGCGGATGTAGTCGACCTGCCAGCCGAACGTCTGCGGGTGCTTGTCCGGCTGGTCCCAGCAGCCGCATCCGGACGCGACGAACAGGTCGGGGACGCGCTGGGCGTTCAGGTAGTCGACCACCTTGGAGTGCGTGGGCGTGCCGAGCCCGTTGAAGATCGCGAAGACCCTGTCCTGCAGGACGAGCTTCTGCGTCACGCTCACGGTCTGCGTCGGGTTGTAGGCGTCGTCCACGTACCTGTAGACGATCTTGCGTCCGTGCACGCCGCCGTTCGCGTTCACATAGTCGAAGAACGCCTTGGACGCCGCGGAGTTGGCGCTGTAGCCGGGCGCGGCCGGCCCGGTCAGCGGCTGGTGGCTGCCGATCGTGACGGTGGTGGCGGTCACCCCGGGCGCCGCCGACCCGCCGCCCCCTCCGTCACCGCCGCAGCCGCTCGCCGCGACCGCCAGCGTCGCCGCGGTCGTCAGGGCGAGCGCCCGCATCGTCCGGGGTCGCTTCATCTGCTCCTCCTGGGTGCGTTGTGGTGGGCCCCGATGTGTCGCTCGGCGCCGGACCGCGCGGCCCGGGAGCCCGGCCGCGCGTCCCGCGCACCCGGCGCCGGACGGCGCCGCCGATGCCGCGCAGCCCTCCCTGGACGCCGCGCGGGAAGGCCAGCGTCACCGCGATGAGGACGAGGCCGTACACGGCGAGGGGCAGGTTCGACGCGATGTTGTGCGAGAGGCCGGACGAGGACGACAGGTCCGCCGCCCAGGTCGGCACGTAGACCAGGATCAGCGCGCCCCACACCGCGCCCGGCAGGCTGCCGAGCCCGCCGATGACGATCGCGGCGATGAGCTGGAGGGACAGCGTGAGCGGGAACGCGCCCGGCGCGGCCAGCGTGGCGACCACGGCGAGCAGCCCGCCGGCGAGCCCGGCGCAGGCCGCCGAGACGACGGTGGCGGCGATCCGCAGCCGGGCGACCCGGACGCCGCTCAGCGCGGCGGCGATCTCGTCGTCGCGGCTGGCGCGCAGCGTCCGCCCGAACCGGCCGCGGGTCAGGTTGGCGAGCAGGAACAGGGTGACGACGGCGCCGAGGCAGCAGATCCACGCCTGCCAGCGCTCCAGCGGGAACGTCTCGCCGAGCGCGGCGGGCGGGACCGGCGGGACGATCGTCAGCCCGTTCTGGCCGCCGAGCGCTCCGGTGAGGGGCTCGTAGTTGGCGAGGCCGGGCAGCCCGACGGCGAAGGCGAGGGTGGCGCCGGCCAGGTAGGGGCCGTGCAGCC
>NZ_JBEUPA010000116.1:0-29747 GCF_040492065.1 Actinomadura sp. NPDC000929
GCCAGCTCCGGTCCCCTCGTCAGGCGGGGACGGCGCGGGGCAGGGAGCCCGGCCGGCGCCGGGCGCGGCAGCGCCGTCGGCCGCGTCATCGCCGCACCTCGCCGAGCGCCCCGGCGGGGGCGTCGAGCTGCGGGAGGTCGTGGCCGAGCCGGTCGCGCTTGGCGGTGAGGTAGCGGACGTTGTCGGCGCTGACCGGGACGAGCAGCGGGACGCGCGCCGCGACGGCGACCCCGTAGGACTCCAGCGCGCTCACCTTGACCGGGTTGTTGGACATCAGCCGCACCGACCGGACGCCGAGGTGCCGCAGGATCCGGGCGGCCGGGCCGTAGTCGCGCACGTCCACCGGCAGCCCGATGGCTGTGGCGGAGTCGACGGTGTCCAGTCCCTGGTCGTCCTGCAGGATGTGGGTCCGGACCTTCGCCACCAGCCCGATCCCGCGGCCCTCGTGGCCGCGCAGGTAGACCAGTGCACCGGCGCCCTCGCGGGCGATGGCGTCCAGGGCGGCGCCCAGTTGGTCTCCGCACTCGCAGCGCGTCGCGCCGAAGATGTCGCCCGTCATGCACTCGGAGTGCATCCGGACGAGCACGTCGTCGCGCCCCCGCACCTCGCCCCGCACCAGCGCCATGTGCTCGTGCCCGTCGACCGGGTCCCGGAACGCGACGGCGCGGAACACACCGCGCCGGGTTCTGAGGTCCGCCTCCGCGATGTCCTTCTGGTCGATGCCCTCGTCCATCGCTCCCCTTCCCTGGCTACACAACCACCCCTGGTACGTCGCGAACGCCCGAGGTGGTTGTGTCCCAAAACGGTCCGTACAACCGATGGCACGCAGGGGAGGCGCCTCAGGGTTCAGCCCAGGCGGACGCGGACCACCAAGTCGTGGAGGGCGCGGCGGTTCGCGGGTGCCTCGGGGAGGGCGCTGCGGTCGCGTTCGCCTTCCAGAAGGACGGTGAGAGCGGCGACGTCGTCCTGCAGGCGGGCCTTGTCCGGCGCGTCGTCCGGCAGCGCGGCGTGCTCGGCGGCCCGCTTCGCCTCGATCAGCTCTGGCAGGTAGGACGGCCCGTCTCCGGCGAGCCGGGTCAGGTCGGCCTCGACCTCGCCGGTCCGCATCAGGTGGACTCCTGTCAGCAGCACCCGGAACGTGTAAAGGAGCGGTTTGAGCTCCCGCGAGCGCTCGAAGAGCTTCCACTGGGACCGCGCGAACCCCAGGTAGTGGTGCGCGTGGTTGAAGGTGACCAGCCCGGGGACGAGGGACTTCAGCTCCGCGTGCACGGGAGAGGTGGCCACGACCAGGGGCGACATGACCTGCTCCAGGACGTAGCCGTTGCGCCGCATGAGCAGCGTGCAGAACTTGGCCAGTTCGTGGGTGACCGCGTCGGCCTCCACTCCGGCGTGGTCCCACATCAGCGTGACGGTCTCCTCCCCCGTCTCCAGGCCGACGACCTCCTCCAGCGGCAGCAGGTGGACGCCGCGCAGGTCGACGTCGGAGTCCCGCGACGGGAACCCGTACAGGTGCGCGCCGCTGACGGTGAGGAACGCGCGGGGGTAGGGGTGGTCGGCGGCGAGGCGGTCGGCCATGCCCTCGGGGAGGTTCACCAGGTCACACTCCTACGTCGAACGGAGACCAGCAGTTCCTCGACCGCGGCGCGGTCGGGCTCGGGCGGCAGCGGGCTTCGGTCCAGGGCCTCGTCCATCGCGGCGCCGACGGAGGCGCGCCACGCGCCGATCTCGTCCCAGCCGACCTCGCCGCGGCGGACGGCGAGGAGCCGCTCGCGCAGGCCGCCGACCTCCAGCCGCGGCTCGCCGTGCCGGACGAGGCGCAGGCCGCTCTCCAGCAGCCGCAGCATGTGCATGACGTGCTTCCAGCGCGGCGCTCCGCCGTTGCGCAAGTCGCCGTCCAGCTTGCGGAACTGGGCCTCGGCGTAGCGGAGGAACGTGCGGTGCGCATGCCGGGACAGGAACGCCGGCCGCACGGCCAGCAGCTCCTCCCCGACCGGCGTGACCCGCTCGACCAGCGGCGACCACAGGCATTCGAGGACGGTCGGGTTCGCGGCCAGCGCCAGCTCGCAGAAGCGCTCCAGCTCCCAGGAGAACTGCTCGGGCAGCGGGCCGTCCAGATGCGTCGGCGGCTTGGTGAAACGCCAGAACAGGGGCGCCGGGGCCGCGTAGACGCCGCGCCGGTCGACGTCGCTCTCATCGGTGGCCAGTCCGTACGCGCGCGACCCGACCACGACCGACAGGATCGTGTGGTCGCGGACGAGGTCGAGCGCGCCGGAGGGGTCGGGGTTCGTCACGCGGGCAGCCTGGCGCAGGCCCCGCGGGCATGTCGACCGGATTGTCCGGTCTGTGCAAAACGGTTACAGATCGGCCACGAACTTGCTGAAAGTTTCTGCAAGTGATTTACGCGGCTGAAACGCGTTGCTAACGTCCCGGACCAGCCACCCCCAACTCTTGACCTGCGGGACGACGGCCCGGCGCGGGACGTCCCGCGAAGGAGGACACCATGCGGCGCACTCCCCTGATCGGCGGCACGGTCGTCTGCGCCGCCCTCGCGCTGTCGCTCTCCGCCTGCGGCGACGACGACGGCGGCTCGAAGGGCGGCGCGGGCGCGGCGAGCCTGCAGGGCCGCGGTCCGATCACCTTCGTGACCGGCAAGGACCGCTCGGGCTACCTGCAGAAGCAGCTCGACGGCTGGAACACCGAGCACCCGAAGGAGCAGGTCCGCATCATCGAACTGCCGGACGAGCCGAACGACCAGCGGCAGCAGATGATCCAGAACGCCACGACCAGGTCCGACGCCTACTCGGTGCTGAACCTCGACGTGGTGTGGACGGCCGAGTTCGCCGCCAACCGCTGGCTCGCGCCGCTGCCCAAGGACGAGATCGACCTGTCCAGGATGCTGCCCGCGACCATCGCCACCGGGCAGTACCGCGACAAGCTGTACGCCGTGCCGTCCACGTCCGACGCGGGGATGCTCTACTTCCGCAAGGACCTGCTGGAGAAGGCCGGCATCACCGACCCGCCGAAGACCTACACCGAGATGTGGGACGACTGCGCCAAGGTCAAGAAGCTGCCCGAGGCGAAGGACGCCGACTGTTTCTTCACCGAGGTCAACAAGACCGAGAGCATGACGATCAGCGCCGTCGAGGCGATCGAGAGCGCCGGCGGCTCCATCATCGGCCCCGACGGCAAGCCCTCGCTGAACACCCCGCAGGCCAAGCAGGGCGTCGAGTTCCTCGTCGGCGCCAAGAAGGACCACATGCCGAAGGAGGCCGTCACCCTCGACACCGAGGGCGGCCGCCGCTACTTCCAGTCCGGCAAGCTGATCTTCCAGCGGCAGTGGCCGTACCAGTACGGGCTGGCGAACTCGGACGACGGCTCGTCGAAGGTGGCGGGCAGGTTCGCGGTCGCGCCGCTGCCCGGCCCGACCGGCCCCGGCGTCGCCAACCTCGGCGGCCACAACCTCGCGATCTCCGCGTTCGCCAAGAACAAGGCGACCTCGCTCGACTTCATCCGCTACCTCACCGGCGAGCAGGCCCAGCGCGCCAACCTCCTCGCGACCTCGCAGGCGCCCACCGTCGCGGCGCTGTACGACGACCCCGAGATGGTGAAGAAGTTCCCGTACCTGCCCGTCCTCAAGCAGGCCATCGCCAACGCCAGGCCCCGTCCGGTCGCCGTCAAGTACGGCGACGTCACCGCCGCGATCCAGGGTGAGATGTACGACGCGGTGACCGGGAAGAAGCCCGCCGACCAGGCCCTGACGGACCTGCAGGGCAAGCTCCAGCCGCTGACCGCGCAGTGAGCGGGACGACCACCGCCGAGAGCGCGCCCGCCGCCGGCACCGCCGCGGCGGGCGCGCCCCGCGGACGCGCGAAGTCCGACGTGCAGGGCACGCGGCGGCTCGCGGCGCTGCTGCTGTCGCCCACCCTGCTCGTGCTCGCCCTCGTGATCGGCTACCCGGTCCTCGCCGGCTTCCGCGAGTCGCTGTACGCGCGCGGCGAGGGACTGGACGCCGACGGGTTCGTCGTCGAGGGCGACCGCTTCGTCGGCCTCGACAACTACACCGCGATCTTCCAGGGCGACCGCGCCGACGCCTTCTGGAACGCCTTCTCCAACACCACGTTCTTCACCCTCACCACGGTCGTGCTGGAGACGGTGATCGGCGTCGCGATGGCGCTGATCATGCAGCAGGCGTTCCGCGGGCGGGCGCTGGTGCGCGCGAGCATCCTCGTCCCCTGGGCGATCCCGACCGCGATCTCCGGGCTGCTGTGGCGGTGGATCTTCCAGGCCGACGGCGCCGCGAACGCGGTGCTGCGCCAGGAGATCCTGTGGACCGCCGACGGCTTCCCCGCCAAGGCGGCCGTCGTCATCGCCGAGGTGTGGAAGACCTCCCCGTTCATCGGCCTGCTCGTCCTCGCCGGGCTGCAGATGATCCCCCGGGACGTCTACGAGGCCGCCCGGGTGGACGGCGCCGGCCCGGTCCAGCAGTTCTTCCGCATCACGCTGCCGCTGGTCAAGCCCGCGCTGCTGGTCGCCGTGCTGTTCCGGATGCTGGACGTGCTGCGGATGTTCGACCTGCCCGCCGTGCTGATCGGCGTCAACCAGAAGTCCGTGGAGACGCTGACGATGATCGCCTGGTTCGAGGCGTCCAACCTGAGGTACGGGTCGGCGGCGGCATACGCGACCGTCCTGTTCCTGTACATCGCGCTCATCGCCTACCTGTTCGTGAAGCTGCTCGGCGCCGACATCATCGGCGAGGCCCGGCGGACCAGGCGCCCGCGCGCCGTCCGGACGCCGCGCGGCGGAAGGAGGGCGGCGGCATGACCGGCTCAGTGGTGAAGCGGACGCTGTCCTCCCTCGGGTTCGCCGCCGTGGCGGTGTACTGCCTCGCGCCGTTCTACTGGATGGCGGTCTCGGCGTTCCGCCGGCCGCAGGACCAGTTCGACAACTCGCCGGTCCCGGCGCGGTGGTCGTGGGAGAACTTCTCCGCGGTGTTCTCCGGCGACAACGGCTTCGGCCGCGCCCTGCTGAACAGCGTCATCGTGGCGGGCGCCACCACCGTGCTCACCCTGCTGGTCGGCACGTTCACCGCGTACGCGCTGGCCCGGCTGGACTTCCGGTTCAAGAACGCGGTGCTCGGACTGATCGTCGCGACGACGATGTTCCCGGGAATCTCGCAGCTGGTCCCGCTGCTGAAGCTCTTCACCGACATCAAGTGGATCAACACCTACCAGGCGATGGTGCTGCCCAGCCTCGGGTTCGCGCTGCCGCTGTCGGTGTGGCTGCTCACCGCGTTCTTCCGGCAGCTGCCGTTCGAGCTGGAGCAGGCGGCGATGGTGGACGGCTGCACCCGCGGCCAGGCCTTCCGCAAGATCATCGTGCCGCTGGCGGCGCCCGGGGTGTTCACCACGGCGATCCTGACCTTCATCGCCGCGTGGAACGAGTTCCTCATCGCGCTGTCCGTGGTCAACAAGAAGGAGATGCAGACCGCGACCGTCGCGATCTCCAAGTTCACCGGCGTCTCCGGGTTCGACCAGCCGTTCGGCACCCAGATGGCGGCCGGGGTGATCGTGACCGTCCCGCTCATCGCCGTGGTGCTGGTCTTCCAGCGCCGGATCGTCGCCGGCCTCACCGCCGGCGGCGTCAAGTAGCACCCGACAGCTCCCGACAAAAAAGGATGTTCATGACCCAGGACACCCTGCTCGTCCACACCGCCGGCGACCGCGCCGAAGGCGGAGGCTGGTGGCGCGACGCCGTCATCTACCAGGTGTACGTGCGCAGCTTCGCCGACTCCGACGGCGACGGTGTCGGCGACCTGCCGGGCATCCGGTCCCGGCTGCCCTACCTGGCCGGCCTCGGCGTGGACGCGCTGTGGCTGACCCCGTTCTACGTCTCGCCGATGGCCGACTTCGGCTACGACGTGGCGGACTACCGCGACGTCGACCCGCTGTTCGGCACCCTCGCCGACGCGCGCGGCCTCATCGCGGACGCGCACGCGCACGGGCTGCGGATCATCGTGGACGTCGTGCCGAACCACACCTCCGACCGGCACGCCTGGTTCCGGGCCGCGCTCGCCGCTGTCCCCGGGTCCGCCGAGCGCGACCGCTACGTCTTCCGGGACGGGAGGGGACCGGACGGCGCCGAACCCCCCAACGACTGGGAGTCGGTGTTCGGCGGCCCCGCCTGGACGCGGGTGCCGGACGGCCAGTGGTACCTGCACCTGTTCGCGTCCGAGCAGCCCGACCTCAACTGGGAGAACCCCGAGGTCCACGCCGAGTTCGCCGACGTCCTGAGGTTCTGGCTCGACCTCGGCGTGGACGGCTTCCGCGTGGACGTCGCGCACGGCATGGCCAAGGCGCCGGGCCTGCCCGACGTGGGCCACCCGAACCAGACGGAGATGCTCGGCACGGCCGTCCTGCCCTACTTCGACCAGGACTCCGTCCACGACATCCACCGCGCGTGGCGCCGCCTGCTCGACTCCTACGGCGGGGAGCGGATCGCCGTCGCCGAGGCGTGGGCGCCCACGCCGCAGCGGCTCGCCGACTACACCCGTCCCGACGAGCTGCACCAGGCGTTCAACTTCCACTACCTGACCGCGCCGTGGGAGGCCGGCGGGATGCGGGCGGTGATCGAGGAGTCGCTGCGCGCGGCCGGGGCGGTCGGCGCGCCCGCGACCTGGGTGCTGTCCAACCACGACGTGAAACGCCACGTCACGCGGTACGGCGACGGCGAGACCGGCCTGCGGCGCGCCCGCGCGGCCGCGCTCCTGACGCTCGCGCTGCCCGGCTCGGCCTACGTCTACCAGGGCGAGGAGCTCGGCCTGCCGGAGGTCCTGGACCTGCCGGAGGAGTTCCAGCGGGACCCGCAGCGGCTGCGCGCCGAGGGCGCCGGCCGCGACGGCTGCCGCGTCCCGATGCCGTGGGAGGGCGAGGAGCCCCCGTTCGGCTTCGGCGCGGGCGGCGCGTCCTGGCTCCCGATCCCCACCGCGTGGCGCGACCTGACCGTCGCCGCGCAGGACGGCGACCCCGGCTCGATGCTCGCGCTCTACCGCGAGGCGCTGCGGATCCGCCGCGGGCATCCGGCACTCGGTGACGGGGATTTGTACTGGAATGCCAGCTCACCCGGCACACTGGTCTTCGTGCGTGCGGCCGGGGGCGGGAACGGGCGGCTCGCGTGCGCGGTCAACATGGGCGGCGCGACCGCGCGCGTCCATGTGCGGGGGACCCCGCTCCTGGCGAGCGGGCCGGTCCGCACCGACGGCCTCGCGGACGGCGGAGACGTCGACCTGCCCCCGGACACCGCACTGTGGTGGGACGTCGAGGAGGGATGACTTGAAACCTATGACGACGCGCCTGGCGGACATCGCGGCACACGCCGGGGTGAGCGAGGCGACGGTGAGCCGCGTGCTCAACGGCAAGCCGGGCGTGTCCCCGACCACGCGCCAGGCGGTGCTGACCGCTCTGGACGTGCTCGGATACGAGCGCCCGGCCCGGCTGCGCCAGCAGCGGGCCGGGCTGATCGGGCTGATCATCCCCGAGCTGACCAACCCGATCTTCCCGGCGTTCGCCGAGGTCATCGAGAGCGCGCTGGCCCGGCACGGGTACATGGCCGTGCTGTGCTCGCAGACGCCGGGCGGCGTCGCCGAGGACGACTACATCGAGATGCTGCTGGAGCGCGGCGTCGCCGGGATCATCTTCGTCAACGGCCTGCACGCCAACGCCAACTCCGACCGCGCCCGCTACGCGCGGCTGCTCGAACAGGCCCTGCCGATCGTCCTGGTCAACGGCTACCGCCCCGACATCGACGCGCCGTACGTCTCCAACGACGACGTGGCGTCGATGGAGGCGGTCGTCGCGCACCTGGCCGCAATGGGCCACCGCCGGATCGGCCTCGCGATCGGCCAGGACGTGTACGTGCCGACGCGGCGCAAGACCGAGGGGTTCCGGCGCGGGATGGCCGCGCACACCGGGCTCGCCCCGGACGAGGTGGACGAGCTGGTCGTCAACACCATGTACACGGTCGAGGGCGGGCAGGCGGCGGCCGCGAAGCTGCTCGACGCGGGCTGCACGGCGATCTGCGGCGGCAACGACATCATGGCGCTCGGCGCGATCCGGGCCGCCCGGTCGCGCGGCCTCCAGGTCCCCGAGGACGTGTCGGTGACGGGCATGGACGACTCGCCGCTCACCGCCTACCTCGACCCCCCGCTGACCACGGTCCGGCAGTCGGTGCGGGAGATGTCGATGGCCGCGGTGAGCACCGTCCTGGACGAGATCCGGGGCACCCGAGCGCCCCGCACCGAGCTGCTCTACCGGCCCGAACTCGTCGTCCGGCGGTCCACGGCCCCTGCCCCGGCGGCGGCCCGGCTGACCCCCGTCAAGGAGGGCTGACCCGGACCTGACGGGGTGTCGGACCAGGCCTGACCCGGCTGCCGCGGGAGCCAGGTTCTTGTAACGGTTATGTTTCGGCACATTGACAGTGAGCCGGGTCACGGTCTTTCATCCGTGGGAGCGCTCCCACACCGATGCACCACCACAACCTGAGAGGGGTCCGCCATGAGGGCCATCATGCGGCGCGGACTGAGTACGGCGATGGCGGCGGTACTCGTCGGCGGCCTCGCCGTCGCGTGCGGCGGCGACGGCGACGACGACAAGGGAGGCTCCGACAGCGGGCCGGTCGAGCTGACCGTCGACGTCTTCGGCGAGCCGGGCTACGACGCGCTCTACAAGCAGTACGAGCAGTCCCACCCCAACGTGAAGATCAAGCAACGCAAGGTCTCCACCCTGGACGAGTACAAGCCGCGCATCCAGCAGTGGATGGCGACCGGCAGCGGCGCGGGCGACGTCGTGATGCTGGAGGAGGGCATCCTGCCGCTCTACATGCAGCAGAAGGCCAAGTTCCTCAACCTGTTCGACTACGGCGGCAAGGACCTGGAGAAGAACTTCCTGCCGTGGAAGTGGCAGGCGGGCGTCACCCCCGACGGCAAGCAGCTCATCGGCCTCGGCACCGACGTCGGCCCCCTCGCCATGTGCTACCGCACGGACCTGTTCAAGAAGGCGGGCCTGCCCACCGACCGCGCCGAGGTCGGCAAGCTCTGGCCGACGTGGGACGCGTTCCTGTCCACGGGGCAGAAGTTCCAGGAGAAGGTGCCCGGCAGCAAGTGGCTGGACGGCCCCACCGCCGTGTTCCGCGCCACCGTCCTGCAGAACGCCGGCACCGGCCCGGGCTACAGCTTCTTCGACAAGAGCGAGAACCTCGTCTTCGACAGCAACCCGGCGGTCCGGCAGGCGTTCGACACGTCACTGAAGTTCGAGCAGAGCAAGCTCACCGCCGACATGTCGATCTTCACGCCGCCGTGGCAGACCGCTCTCAAGCGCGACACCTTCGCGACCCTGCCGTGCCCGTCCTGGATGCTCGGCGGCATCGAGGAGTTCTCCGGCAAGTCGGGTAAGGGCAAGTGGGACGTGGCCACCACGCCCGGCGGCTCCGGCTACTGGGGCGGCTCGTGGCTCGCGGTGCCCAAGCAGACCAAGCACGCCAAGGCCGCCGCCGAGCTCGCCGAGTTCCTGACCTCCCCCGAGGGCCAGGTCGGCGCGTTCAAGGCCGCGAACGTCTTCCCGTCCTCGCCGCAGGCCGCGCAGGACCCGGCGGTCGCGGGCGCCAAGAGCGCGTACTTCAACGACGCCCCGATCGGGCAGATCTTCGGGCAGCTGGTGGCCGCGGTGAAGCCGGTGCACCTCGGGCCGAAGAACGAGGACGTGCGCGCCGCGGTGGAGAACGTCCTGATCTCCGTGGGCCAGGGCCGGCAGAAGCCCGACCAGGCCTGGACCAAGTCCGTCGACGAGGCGAAGAAGGCCGCCAGGTAGCCGGCGGTCCCCCGACCACGGCGGCGGCGCCGGGCCGTACCTCCCCGCCGGCGCCGCCGCCGTTCCCCTCCCCCGCTTCGTCCCGTCCTCGGAAAGGAGGCGCACGACGTGACCACCGATCTGCGCCCCAGCCGGAACGGCCCGCCGGCGGCCTCGCCCGCGGCGGCGCGGCCGGAACCGGGCCGCACCTGGCGCGCACGGCTGGCCCGGCTCGACGTGAAGGGCGCCCCCTATGCCTTCATCTCGCCGTTCTACCTCGTCTTCCTGATCTTCGGCGCGTTCCCGCTCGTCTACACGCTCTGGGTCTCCCTGCACGACTGGGAGCTGGCGTCGGGGACCCGCAAGTTCGTCGGGCTCGACAACTACGACTACCTGCTGAGCGACGCCGACTTCTGGCACGCCACGGTCAACACCCTCGGGATCTTCGCCCTCTCGACCGTCCCGCAGCTGCTGATCGCCCTGCTGATCGCCAACACCCTGAACCGGCGGATGCGGCTGCCGACGCTGTTCCGGATCGGGATGGTCGCCCCGCTGGTCACCTCGACCGCCGCCGTCGCGATCGTGTTCACCCAGATGTTCGACAAGGACTGGGGCATGGTCAACTGGGCGATCGGGCTGGTCGGCATCGACCCGATCCACTGGTCGAGCAGCCGCGGCTGGTCCTGGGCGGCCATCGCGATGATGGTGGACTGGCGCTGGACCGGCTACAACGCGCTCATCTACCTGGCCGCCATGCAGGCGATCCCGAAGGACCTCTACGAGGCCGCGGCGATCGACGGCGCGTCCCGGCTCCGGCAGTTCTGGCAGATCACGGTGCCGATGCTGCGCCCCACCATCATCTTCACGGTGATCATCTCGACGATCGGCGGGCTCCAGCTGTTCACCGAGCCCGTGCTGTTCAGCGTCGGCACGCCGAACAAGATGGACGGCGGCCCGATGCACCAGTTCCAGACGATCACGATGTACATGTACGACAACGCGTTCGGCCATGACCGCTACGGCTACGGCGCGACGGTCGCCTGGGCGCTGTTCGTAATGATCATCGTGTTCTCCCTGATCAACTTCCTGGCCGTGCGCCGCACGGGAGGCACCAAGTGACCACGCTCCTCGCCGGCCCCGGTGGCCGGAACCCCGGCGGCCGGCGCGCCGCCGCGCATCCCGGCCGCTACCGCGGCCTGTGGAACGCCAGTCCGCTCACCTATCTCACGCTGGTCGTGGCGCTGGCCCTGTCGATCTTCCCGATCTACTGGATGATCATCGTGGCGACCCGCACGAACAGCGTGGTCGCCGACGTCCCGCCCCCGCTGCTGCCGGGCGGCCACGGCGGCGACAACGTCGGCCGGCTGTTCGACAACCCGGAGGCCTACTTCGCCAAGGGCCTGCTGAACTCCGCGATCGCCTCCGCGGCGGTGACGGTCTCCACGGTGTTCTTCGCCTCGCTGGCCGGGTTCGCGTTCGCCAAGCTGCGCTTCCGCGGCAAGAACGGGCTGCTGCTCACCATCATCGCCACAATGATGATCCCGGTGCAGATGGGCATCATCCCGCTCTACATGATCATGGTGAAGCTGGGCTGGCAGAACCACCTGCAGGCGGTCATCGTCCCGTTCCTGGTCACCGGGTTCGGGGTGTTCATGATGCGGCAGTACGCCGACCAGGCCGTCCCGGACGAGCTGATCGAGGCGGCCCGCGTCGACGGGTGCACCACGTTCGGCATCTACTGGCGGGTCGTGCTCCCCGCGCTGCGCCCCGCCGCGGGCGTCCTCGGGCTGTTCACGTTCATGCAGACCTGGAACGAGTTCATGTGGCCGCTGGCGGTGCTGAGCCCGGACAACCCGACGGTCCAGCTGTCCATCAACAACCTCGCGAACGCCTACTTCAAGGACTACACGCTCATGTTCGCCGGGACCAGCGTGGCGATCCTGCCGCTGCTCGTGGTGTTCATCGTTTTCGGCCGCCAGATCATCGGCGGGATCATGGAAGGTGCAGTGAAGGCGTGACCTCCCTCAAGGACGACACCAGCGCGGCTCCCGCCGCACCTTTCCCCACCGGCTTCCGCTGGGGGGCGGCCACCGCCGCCTACCAGATCGAGGGCGCCGCGGGCGAGGGCGGGCGCGGACCGTCCATCTGGGACACCTTCTGCCGCACGCCGGGCAAGGTCCTGCGCGGCGAGACCGGCGACGTCGCGGTGGACCACTACCACCGGTTCCCCGAGGACGTGGCCCTCATGTCCGACCTCGGGCTCACCGCGTACCGGTTCTCGATCTCCTGGCCGCGGGTGCAGCCGTCCGGGGCCGGGCCCTTCAACACCGAGGGCCTCGACTTCTACCGGCGGCTCGTGGACGCCCTGCTGGAGGCCGGCATCGAGCCGTGGCCGACGCTCTACCACTGGGACCTCCCGCAGCCGCTGGAGGACAAGGGCGGCTGGCCCGACCGGGACACCGCGCACCGGTTCGCCGAGTACGCCGACCACGTGCACGCGGCGCTCGGCGACCGCGTCGCGCAGTGGATGACGGTGAACGAGCCGTGGTGCGCGGCGTTCCTCGGCTACGCCTCCGGCGACCACGCGCCCGGACGCGTCGACCCGTCGGCGTCGCTGCTGGCCGCGCACCACCTGATGCTCGGCCACGGCCTGGCCGTCGAGGCGATGCGGGCCCGCCGCCCCGGCAACCGCTTCGGCGCCGCCGTCAACCTCTACGCGGTGTCGCCGGCGACCGGCGACCCGGCCGACGTCGACGCGGCGCGCCGGATCGACGGGCTGCAGAACCGGCTGTTCCTCGACCCGCTGCTGCTCGGCCGCTACCCCGAGGACGTCCTCGCCGACACGTCCCGCTACGGGTTCACCCCGCCCGACGCGGACCTGGCGGTCATCAACCAGCCGCTCGACCAGCTGGGCATCAACTACTACTCGCGGCACACCGTCGCGGGGACGCCCGGCGAGGCGGCGCAGACCGCGTCGTCGCCGTTCGCGACGAACTCCCCCTGGCCCGGCAGCGGCCACGTCCGGTTCGTGCCGGCCGGGCGCCCGGTCACCGGGATGGGCTGGGAGATCGACGAGCGCGGCCTGCACGAGGTGCTGACCCGGCTGCACCGCGAGTACCCGTCCGTCCCGCTCTACATCACCGAGAACGGCGCCGGCTACGACGAGGTCCCCACCGAGGATGGCACGGTCCAAGACGCGGGCCGCATCGCCTACCTCGACGCGCACCTGCGGGCGTGCCACGACGCCATCTCCGAAGGGGTGCCGCTGCGGGGCTATTTCACATGGTCGCTGCTGGATAATTTCGAATGGGCTTGGGGCTACTCCAAGCGTTTCGGGCTGGTCCACGTCGATTACGCCACGCAGCGCCGGGTGCCCAAGGAGAGCGCACGGTGGTACGCCGGAGTGATCCGGCGGGGCGGGCTGCCCGAGCGGGGCTGACCCGGGCGACGGCACGGACGAAGGGGGCCAGATGACGGGCAGGAGCACGCGCCCGACCCTGGAGGAGGTCGCGGCGCGGGCCGGCGTGGGCCGCGGCACGGTGTCCCGGGTGGTCAACGGCTCGCCGCGGGTCAGCCCGCAGGCCCGCGAGGCGGTGCTGAAGGCGATCGAGGAGCTCGGGTACGTGCCGAACCGCGCGGCCCGCACCCTCGTCACCCGCCGCACCGACACCGTGGCCCTGGTCGTCGCCGAGTCCGACCAGCGGCTGTTCGGCGAGCCGTACTTCGCCGGGATCATCCGCGGGATCAGCAACGGCCTCGCCGACACCGGCCTGCAGCTCCTGCTCGCCCTCGCCCGCTCCCCCGCCGAGTACGGCCGGCTGGAGGACTACCTCACCACCCAGCACGTGGACGGGGTGCTCCTCACCTCCCTGCACGCCGAGGACCCGCTGCCCGCGAAGCTGGAGGCCAACGGGGTGCCGACCGTCCTCGGCGGCCGCCCGCCCGGCCTGCACCCGGTCAGCTACGTCGACGTCGACAACCGCAGCGGCGCCCGCGAGGCCGTCGGCCACCTCATCGCGGGCGGCCGGCGGCGCATCGCGACCATCGCCGGCCCCCAGGACATGGGGGTCGGCATCGACCGGCTGGCCGGCTACCGGGAGGCGCTCGCCGAGGCGGGGCTGCCCGAGTACGTCGAGTACGGCGACTTCGGCGAGGCCAGCGGCATCACCGCGGCGGAGCGGCTGCTGGCCGCCGAGCCGTCCCTGGACGCGGTGTTCGCCGCCGACGACCCGATGGCGCTCGGCGCGCTGCGGGTCCTGCACCGCAGCGGGCGCAGCGTCCCCGGCGACGTCGCGGTGATCGGCTTCGACGACTCGGCCGCCGCCCCGCTGGCCGACCCGCCGCTCAGCACCGTCCACCAGTCGCCGGAGGAGATGGGCCGGGAGATGGCCCGGCTGCTGGTCTCCCGGATCCGCGGCGAAACCGTCGCCGACCCGGTCGTCATTCTGCGCCCCCACCTGGTGCTACGCGATTCCGCGTGAGAACCTCGGCTCCGCGCTTATGATCGTTCGAGTCGTCCCGGGCAAGGAGCACAGACATGGCCTACGAACCGACCGCCGCCGAGCGCGTCCACCTCGACCGCTGCGTGGAACTCGCGCGGGAGGCGCTGGAGGCGTCCGACGAGCCCTTCGGGACCGTGCTCGTGTCGGCGTCCGGCGAGGTCCTGTTCGAGGACCGCAACCGCACCGCGGACGGCGACCAGACCCGCCACCCCGAGTTCGAGGTCGCGCGGTGGGCGGCGAACAACATGGCGCCGGACGAGCGCGCGACCGCCACCGTGTTCACCTCCGGCGAGCACTGCCCGATGTGCTCGGCCGCGCACGCCTGGGTCGGCCTCGGCCGCATCGTCTACATCATGTCGTCCCGCCAGCTCGTGGCCCTGCGCACCGAGCTCGGCGCCGCGCCCGGGCCGGTCAGCGCCCTCCCGGTCCAGGAGGTGGCGCCGGGCGTCCCGGTGGACGGCCCGGTCGCCGCCCTCGAAGCGACGATGCGCGAGCTGCACACGCGCGCCTCCGCCTGAGGGCGGCGGTTCCGGGGCTCACCGCCCGGTCAGCGCCTCCAGCCGGTCGACGGCGCCGCGCCAGTCGGAGGGGAGCCAGCACCGGGTCGCCCGGTGCCCGCGGTAGGTGAGCGTGTAGGTGAAGTGGTCGGCCACCTGGCACCCCTCGGACGAGGACTCAGTGGTGACGACGCGGCTCAGCGCGTCCTTCAGACCGCGCATCTCCTCCGCGCCGAGCGCGACCTTCTCGTCATTGACGAGCGCCGTTCCCGCCATGTTCACCGTCACTTTCTGGTGAATTCCAGCGAATCCTCCTGAACGTTCGTAGGCGACCAGCACGTCCGGCCCGGTGTGAGCGAGCATGGGCATCTCCTTTTGCGCGGGCCGCCGGACAGCACCCCGCTCCCCATTCCGGCGGCCCGCAGATCGTGAGTTACTCGCTGAAAAGGATTCCACCGGTGGCGCGCACGGCGAGGCACCGGTTCGCATACGTCCGCGCGAAATGCCGGCCGGATCCGTGCCAGACGCCGTTCGCGATCACCGTGACGGGCGCGTGCTCCAGCGTGCAGGCGGTCGGCCGCGCCGGAACGCGCCCGACCTCGCCGTCGACGGCTTCGAGCTGGTCACAGGCCTGGGACGCGGCGGCGTGCGTCCCTCCGTCCGGGTCGCACCACAGGGTTCGCGTGGCGACGGGACCGCTCTGCGGCATCACCGTGAGCAGGTAGACGCCGACCGGGCCGTCCGCCCGGGCCGGCACGGCCGGGGCGGTCATCGCCATTCCGGCCAGAACGGCCGCCCACCGGAAACGGGCACGCGACATGTGCATGTCTTCCTCCCTGGATCGCCCACCGCGATCTGCGGCAATGGCCGGCGGGGCATCGAATTGTGGTGGATGTCCCGCCGCATCCAGACATTAGGTGCCACAAACTCCCTCGAACAAGGCCGATCTACGTCCCCAACCGGCCACCCGTTCATTCTTAAATCACGTCTGCCCGAATGTGCAATGCCGATAACTGGTGAATTGCCCGCCGGGTGTGCTATTCGCGCCGTCCCGTCCACCGGGACTCCGCCCGCCGCGCCGCGCGGGCCGTGGGCCAGGATCGGGCCATGCCCGCCGACCAGCCCAGCCACCAGGCCATCGCCAACCTCGTCTTCCGCTACGCCGCGTGCGTTGACGGCGCGGACTTCGCGGGCATCCGCGACCTGTTCGCCGACGCCTCGTTCACCGGCAGCGGCGGCACCCTAAGCGGCGGCGAGGCGATCGCGGCGATGTTCGAGCGGACCGTGATCGTCCACGCCGACGGCACCCTCGGCACCAAGCACGTCACCACGAACCTGGCCGTCGAGGTGGACGAGGAGGCGGGCACGGCGACGTCCAAGGCGTACTACACCGTCCTCCAGGCCGTCCCGGGCCTCCCTCTCCAGCCCATCGCCTGCGGCACCTACGACGACGCCTTCGCCCGCACCGGCGGCCGCTGGCACTTCACCGCACGCCGCATCACCCTCGACCTGGCCGGCGACCTGACCCACCACCTCCGCCGCCCCGGGAACCTCCCGTCCCGCACTTCGCCACCTCACCAGGGATAGGTGCCGCCGTTCTCGTTGAGGAAGACGCCCGTCGTCTCCTCCGCGAGCTGCCTGGCTATGTGGGCTCCGCCCTCCTCCGCGCTCAGCACGCCCGTGTGGCCGTTGAGGTCGGTGGCACAGAAGCCGGGCGAAAGCGCGTTGACCCGGATCCCGGAATCCCGGAGGGTGTGGGCGTAGATGAGCGTGACGGCGTTGAGCGCCGCCTTGGACGAGTTGTAGCCCAGGAGCGTCGCGTACCGGGCGAACCCTTCGTCCGGATCGCTCAGGAAGGCGAAGGTCCCGAGCCCGCTGGAGACGTTCCCGACGTAGCCGGACGGCGACCTGTGCAGCAGCGGCAGCATGGCGTTGGTGACGGCGACGACGCCGAACACGTTGGTCTCGTAGACCTCGCGCAGGTCGTCGACGGGAATCTCGGCCGGCGGGCGGGACCCGTCCCGGGTGGTGACGGCGTTGTTCACCAGGACGTCGAGACGGCCGTACTCGGCGTCGACCAGTTCCGCGGCCGCCGCGATCGTCGCCGGATCCGTCACGTCCAGCCGGACGTACCGGACGTCGAGCCCCTGCTCGGCCAGGCTCGCGGCGGCGGCCGTCCCGCGGCCCTCGTCCCTCGCGCCCAGCAGCACCGTGTGCCCGTCCCGCGCCATCGCGCCGGCGGTCGCGAAGCCGATGCCCTTGTTGGCGCCCGTGATGAGAACGATCAGTTTGGTCGTCATGGGACGCAACCCTGGCCTCCCGCCGCCGCGGGCGGGAGAGCACCGCCGAGGCTGGTACCGGCGGTCCCATGGTGGCCGCGCGGCCGGGCGGTCACACTGGAGCCATGCAGCACGGGGACCGGGCGGAACTGGCCGCCTTCCTGCGGCGGCGACGGGCGCGGATGCAGCCGTCCGAGGTCGGGCTGGAGCGGGGACGCCGCCGCACGCCCGGCCTTCGCCGCCAGGAGGTCGCGAATCTCGCCGGGATGTCGGTGGACTACTACGTCCGCCTCGAACAGGGCCGGGGGCCGCGGCCGTCGCGGCAGATGCTCGCCGCGCTCGGGCGGGCGCTGCGGCTGACCGACGACGAGCGGTCCCATCTCCACTACCTGGCCGGCGAGGTGCCCGCGCCGCCTCCGGCGCCGGTGCGCGAGGTGCGGCCGGGCCTGCTGCACCTGCTCGAACGGCTCGCCGACACCCCCGCGCTCGTCTGCGACGCCAAGTACGACGTCCTCGCCTGGAACCCCATGGCCGCCGCCCTGTTCGGCGACTTCTCCGCTGTTCCGGAAGACGAGCGCAACGTCGTCTGGCGCTTCTTCGCCCGCCCGCAGGCCCGTGACCGCCTCGATCCCGGCGACGCCCGCCGGTTCGCCCGCGAGGCCGTGGCCGATCTGCGCGCGGTGGCCGGCCGGTACCCGCGCGACCCCGGGGTGCGCTCGCTCGTCGAACGGCTGCTGGCCGCCAGTCCCGAGTTCCGGGCGCTGTGGGCCGAGGGCGACGTCCGGCTCCGGCGCTCGACGCGCAAGCTCATCCGGCACCCGGTGGCGGGCCTGCTCGACCTCCAGTGCGAGGCTCTGCACGACCCGGCCCGCGACCAGTGGACCGTCTTCTACACCGCCGCCCCCGGGTCCCCCACCTCCGACGCCCTCCGGGCGCTGAGGGGCGCGAACCTGTGAGGTCGCGCCCCTCGCGCCAGGAGTGGGTCAGGGGGTCAGGGAGAAGGTGCTCAGGCGGGTCTCGCCCTTGAAGACCAGGTAGACGTCGCGGTTTCCGCGGGCTCCGGCCAGGGGTGCGGTGATCTCCTTGTAGGTGTAGGCGTCGGCGGTGGACGGGACGGTGAGGGTTCCGGCGCGGGGGCCGTCCGGACGGTCGAGGCGGACCTCGACGGTGGTCGCGGAGGTTCCCGCCACGCGGGCGGTGACGCGGCCCGCGGACGAACCGAGGGCGGCGTCCGCGAACTTCAGCCACGAGCCGGACGCGCCGGCCACCGCGTCCCCGGACGCCTTCGTCTCGTCGACCAGGCTGATGCCGTTCTGGTCGTCGAAGTCGGCGGCCCGGGTCGGCTCGGCGAGGTCGCGGGCGGGGATCGTCTCGCCGCGCACGTCGAGGACCGCCCGCCGCCGGATGTCGGTGGACGAGGAGCCGATGAGCAGGTCGTGCTCCGACTTCTCGACCGCCCACCTGCCGCGGGTCACGTCCCAGACGGCGAGGTCGGACGCGTTCAGCCGGAGTCTCGCCGTCACCGTCCGCCCCGGGGCCACGTGGACCTTGGCGAAGGCGCGCAGCCTCTTCACCGGCTGCTTCACCCGCGACTTCCGCTGGTGCGTGTAGATCTGGACGACCTCGTCCCCGGCCTTCTCACCGGTGTTGGTGACCGGGACGGTGACGGTCACCGTGCCGTCGCGTCCGATGGAGCGGGCGCTGAGCCGCGGCTCGCCGTACCGGAACGTGGTGTAGGACAGGCCGTGGCCGAACGGGTAGAGCGGCTTGCCCTTGAAGTACTGGTACGTCCGGTCGGACTTGATGATGTCGTAGTCGAGGATGTCGGGCAGGTCCGCGCCGGAGCGGTACCAGGTCTGCGGGAGCTTGCCCGAGGGGCTCTCGTCGCCGAACAGGAGGGACGCCAGGGCGTTGCCCGTCTCGGCTCCGGCGTGGCTCGTCCACAGGATCGCGGGGACGTTCTCCTGCTCCCAGTCGAGCGTCGTCGGATAGCTGTTCTCCACCACGACGACCGTGTTCGGGTTCGCCCTGCGGACGGCCTTGACGAGCTCGGACTGCCCTTCGGCGAGCGCCATCGTGGTGCGGTCGTGGTCCTCGCGGCCGTTGATGAACGGCATGCTGCCGACCACGACGACGGCGGCTCCGGCGCCCGTCACGGCCTTGACCGCCGAGTCCACGCCGCTGCTGACGACGTCCTTGGAGAAGCGGGACGCCTCGGCCTTCGTGGTGAGGGCGAGCGTTCCGTCGTCCTGGGCCCTCACATAGGTCTTCGCCGGGTCGGCCCAGTCGTAGGCCTTCTCGTAGCCGGCGTAGCGGAGCAGGTAGTCGCCGCCGTCCTGCTTCTCCAGCGCGAACATCTGCTGGACGAACCAGCCGTTCGGCTGGTCCTGGTCATTGGCGAAGGTGTCGCCCCAGTTGTGGCGGCCGACCGTCTTGCCGTTGGCGGCGCTGCGCAAGGTCACGATGCCCTGGCCCCAGTCGAACACGTCGAACTGCGTCGTGGCGTCGGAGGACGAGGCGGGCCCGGTCCTCAGGACCGCGCCGGAGCCGGTTCCCCCGGCGATGTACTTGCCGGTCTTCACGTCCTTGAGGGCGATGCGGTCGACGCCCTCGCTGGAGGCCACCGCGCCGGCGCGCTTCCTGATGCCGTCCAGCGGCGTGACCTCGTAGGGCAGCGAGCCGGAGTACCAGTCGGTGTAGAGGGTGTTCGACAGGGGCCCCACGACCGCGACCTTCTGCCGCGAGAGCGGCAGCGTGCCGCGCTGGTTCTTCAGCAGCACCATCTGCTCCGCGGCGGCGGTGCGGGCCAGCGCCCGGTGCGCGGGGCTGTCCACCGCGTCCTTGGTGATCTTGGCGTAGGGGCCGCCGCCCGGGTCGAACTCGCCGAGCCGCACCCGGACGCTCAGGATGTGCCCCGCCGCGCGGTCGATGTCGGACTCGGCGAGCAGCCCGCGTGACAGCGCCTGCTTGACCGCGTTCACGGTGATGGCCGAGTTCGTGTCGTCGGTGGTGAAGCTGTCCACGCCCGCCTTGAGGATCGCCGCGTCGCCGGTGGCCAGGTCGGGGTGGTACTTCTGGGAGCCGACGAGGTTGTTGGGGGCGCCCGCGTCGGTGACGTTGAACAGCGTCCGGTCCGACCAGGAGCGGACGAGCCCGCCGGCGTCGGGGGTGACCGTGGCGGGACGGCCGTTGACGAGGTTGTAGGACGTCATGATCCCGGTCGCGGCGTCGCGGGCGAGCGGCATCTGGAACGGGACCTCGTCGTACTCCCGGCGCACCCGCGGCGGCAGGCTGGAGGACGTCTGGTCGCGGCGGACCTCGTTGTTGTTGGCCATGTAGTGCTTGAGGACCGGCGCCGCCTTGAGGCGCTCGGGGTCGTCGCCCTGCATGCCGCGGCCGTAGGCGGTGGCGAGCAGGCCGGTGAGCAGCGGGTCCTCGGAGTAGCCCTCCTCGTTGCGCCCCCAGCGGGGGTCGCGGAGCAGGTTCACGACCGGCGCCCACAGCTGCAGGCCCCAGACGTCGGGGTTCTCGCTGTTGTACCCGCGGGCCTCGTCGCCGACGGCCGAGCCGATCCGCTTCATCAGGGCCGGGTCCCAGGTCGCGCCGAGCCCGACCGACTGCGGGAACACGGTCCCCTTGGCGGTCACGACGGCGCCGCCGTCGTGGACGTCGGTGGACCACGCGACCCCGTGCAGCGCCTCGGTGCCGGTCTTGAACCGGCGGATGCCGAGCCGCGGGATCGCGGGCTGGTACTGGTGCAGCAGCGAGATCTTCTCGTCGAGCGTCAGCCGCCCGACCAGGTCGTCCACGCGGGCCTGGACGGGCAGTCCCGGGTCGCGGAACGGGTAGGACTCGCGGGCGGCGGCGGGCGCCGTCCACGCGAGGGGGGCCGCCAGCGCGGCGGCGAGGACGAGGGTCAGCGACCGGTTGCGCCGGCCGGGGGAACGGGGATCGCGACGGAATCTGGGCAACGGTTCTCCTTCTGGAAGATCCCCCGAGCGGTGTGTCGAAGCGCTTCGATAGCGGGCCGGGCGACGGCCCCTCTCCTCCTTCGGCAAGGTGGCGGGATTCGGCCTTTCAGCGGGGCGCGGGCGCGCTGCTGGCCCGCGGGGTCAGGGTGGGCGGGAGCAGGGTCGCGGCGGGCACGGGCACGCCGTCGAGCTTGGACATCAGCAGTTCCACGGCGCGCCCGCCGACCTCCTCGGCGGGGATCGCCACCGACGTCAGGGGCGGCTCGGCGTGCTCGGCCATCTCGTCCGGGCACAGCGCGACGACGGACACGTCCTCGGGGACGCGCCGGCCGGCCGCGCGCAGCGCCCGCACCACGGGGCCGACGACCGGCTCGTTGTGGACGAGGACGCCGGTGAGACCGGGGCGCTCGGCGAGCAGCCGGGCGACGAGCGCGCGGGCCGCGTCCGCGGTCGCCTCGCACGGGTGGACCTCCCCGGTCAGCCCGTGCTCGCCGACCGCGGCGGCGAACCCGTCGGCGACCCGCTGGGCGTAGCCGGTCTGCCGGGCGTACACCTCCGGCGGCGAGCCGATCAGCGCGATCTCCCGGTGGCCGAGCCCGGCGAGGTGCTCGACGCAGACCGCCCCGGCCGCGTGGAAGTCGAGGTCGATGCAGGTGAGGTCGCCCGCGTCGGCGGGGAAGCCGATGAGCACGCTCGGCCGGTCCAGGGAGCGCAGCAGCGGCAGCCGCGGGTCCCTCATCTGCACGTCCATGACGATCAGCGCGTCGACCAGGGCGCTGTCGGCGACGCGCCGCAGGCCGTCCTCGCCCTCCTCCTGGGTGAGCAGCAGGACGTCGTGGTCGTGGCGGCGCGCGGCGGTGACGACGGAGACGGCGAACTGCATGACCACGGGCACGGCGATGCCGGAGCGCAGCGGGATCATCAGCGCCAGCACGTTGGAGCGGCTGCTGGCGAGCGCGCGGGCGCCCGCGTGCGGCCGGTAGCCGAGCTCGCGGATGCTCTCCCGGACGCGCCGCCGGGTCTCCTCGGAGATCGAGCGCTTCCCGCTCAGCACGTAGGAGACCGTGCTCGGCGACACCCCCGCGTGCCGCGCCACGTCAGTGATCTTGACCACGGACCGTCCCGTCGTGCTCGAAGCGGTTCAGAGTGCGAATGATCGTAACCCCGCGCGCGGGCCTCACGAGGGGCGGCGGGCGATGGCGTCGCGGTACCAGTGGGCGCTGTCCTTCCAGGTGCGGTCGCCGGTGGCGTAGTCGACGTGGACGAGGCCGAAGCGCTTGGAGTAGCCGTAGGCCCACTCGAAGTTGTCCAGCAGCGACCAGGCGAAGTAGCCGCGGACGTCGGCGCCCGCCTTGCACGCCCTCTCGACCGCGGCGATGTGGTCGCGCAGGTAGGCGATGCGGCGGTCGTCCCGGACGCGGCCGTCCCCGTCGACCGCGTCGTCGAACGCGGCGCCGTTCTCGGTGACCATCAGCGGCGTGTCCGGGTACTCGCGGTGCAGCCGCAGGAGGAGCTCCTCCATGCCGGTCGCGTCGATCGGCCAGCCCATCTCGGTGGAGGGGCCGGGCTGTTCGGCGAACTCGACGGCGTCGCAGCCGACGAACGGGCTGGCCGCGCCCCTGCGATGGCCGTCCGCGTGGGCGCGCGGCGCGGCGCCGTCCCAGTCCCGGACGAGGGTGGGCGAGTAGTAGTTGACGCCCAGCACGTCGAGCGGCGCGGCGATGATGTCCGCGTCCCCGTCGCGCAGGAAGCCCCAGTCGGTGAGGGACGCCGTGTCCTCCAGCAGGTCGGCGGGGTAGCCCCTGCCCAGCATCGGGTCGAGGAACACGCGGTTGGCGACGGCGTCCACCCGGCGGACCGCCTCCGCGTCGCCGCGCAGGTGGTGCAGGTTCAGCGTGACCGAGTGCCGCGCGGACGGCGACACCACGCCGCGCAGCGCGCGGACCGCCAGGCCGTGCGCGAGGTTCAGATGGTGCGCGGCGGTCAGCGCGGCGACCGGGTCGGCGCGGCCGGGGGCGTGCACGCCGGACGCGTAGCCGAGGAACGCCGAGCACCACGGCTCGTTCAGCGTGGTCCAGGTGTGGACGCGGTCGCCGAGGACGCGCCCGACGCGCTCGGCGTAGTCGGCGAACCGGCGGGGCGTGTCGCGGTCCGGCCAGCCGCCGGCGTCCTCCAGGGACTGCGGCAGGTCCCAGTGGTAGAGCGTCGCGACGGGGGCGATGCCGTGGTCGAGCAGCGCGTCGACCAGGCGGGAGTAGAAGTCCATGCCCTTCGGGCTGGGCCTCCCGTCCGGCAGGACCCGCGACCATGAGAGGGAGAACCGGTAGGCGCCGATGCCGAGCTCGGCCATCGTCGCGACGTCCTCCTCCCAGCGGTGGTAGTGGTCCGTGGCGACGTCGCCGGTGTCGCCGTTCAGGACCTTGCCGGGGGTGTGGCTGAACGTGTCCCAGATGGACGGCGCGCGGCCGTCCTCCTGGGCCGCGCCCTCGATCTGGTAGGCGGCGGTGGCCGCTCCCCACAGGAACCCTTCCGGGAACCCCATCAGCTCTCCTCTTCCATGGTGACGACCACTTCGCCACCGGTCGCCCTGACGAGGACGCCGTGCGGATGGTCCGACGGCTCTCCGCCCTCGACCGCGGCCACGCGCGCGTTGACGAGAAGGACGTTCCATGTCCCCTCGCCGGTCACGCGCAGGTTTTCACCGTTTCTCACCGTGGTGAAAACGGTGTCGCCGACCTGGGTGACGACGGTGGCCCCGTCGGCGGGCTCGTAGACGCGCAACGTGACGCCGTCAGCATGGTCGTAGTCGGGACGGTCGTCCACCGCTCCCTCGGGAAAGACCGCACCCGGACGGACGAGCAGCGGCACGCTGTCGAACCCGTGCCGTTCGCGGACCCAGCGGCCGCCCTCGACCCGCTCGCCGGTGAGGTAGTGGGTCCACACACCTTCCGGCACGTAGTAGGCGACCTCCCCTCCGGAGGAGAACACCGGCGCGACGAGCAGATCGTCGCCGAGCATGTACTGCCGTTCCAGATGCGTGCAGGCGGGGTCGCCCGGGAAGTCGACGACCATCGCGCGCATCATCGGCAGCCCTTCCCCGTGCGCCTGGCGGGCCGCGCCGGCCAGGTAGGGCATCAGCCGCATCTTCAGGCGGGTGAAGTGCCGCAGGACGTCCACCGACTCCTCGTCGAACAGCCACGGCACCCGGTAGGAATGGCTGCCGTGCAGGCGGCTGTGCGAGGACAGCAGCCCGAACGCGATCCACCGCTTGAACAGCGCCGGATCGGGCGTCCCCTCGAAGCCGCCGATGTCGTGGCTCCAGTAGCCGAACCCCGACATGCCCAGGGAGAGGCCGCCGCGAAGGCTCTCCCCCATCGCCTCGAACGTCGACTCGGCGTCGCCGCCCCAGTGCACCGGGAAACGCTGCCCGCCGGTCGTGGCGGACCGGGCGAACACCACCGCCTCACCCTCGCCGCGCTTCTTGCGGAGCAGGTCGAAGACGGTCTGGTTGTAGAGATAGGTGTAGTAGTTGTGCGCCCGCTCCGGGTCGGATCCGTCGTGGTAGACGACGTCGGTGGGGATGCGCTCGCCGAAGTCGGTCTTGAAGCAGTCGACGCCCATGTCGAGCAGCGCCTCCAGCTTCCCCGCGTACCAGTCCCGCGCCTCGGGGTTGGTGAAGTCGACGACGGCCAGGCCGGGCTGCCACTTGTCCCACTGCCATACGTCCCCGTCCGGCCGCACCAGCAGGTAGCCGCGCGAGCGCCCCTCCTCGAACAGCGGCGAGCGCTGCCCGATGTAGGGGTTGATCCAGACGCAGATCCGCAGGCCGCGGTCCCGCAGCCGGCGCAGCATCCCCTCCGGGTCGGGGAACACCCGCGGGTCCCACTCGAAATCGCACCACTGGAACTCGCGCATCCAGAAGCAGTCGAAGTGGAAGACGCTGAGCGGCAGGTCGCGCGACGCCATCCCCTCGATGAACGAGGTGACGGTGTCCTCGTCGTAGGAGGTCGTGAACGAGGTCGACAGCCACAGCCCGAACGACCAGTCGGGCAGCCGCGCGGGCCGTCCGGTGAGCGCCGTGTACTTGCGGAGGATCTCCTTCGGCGACGGCCCGTAGATGACGAAGTAGCGCATCGACTGGCCCTCGACGCTGAACTGCGTCCGGGCGACGGCCTCCGACGCCACCTCGAACGAGACCCGCCCGGGATGGTCGACGAAGACGCCGTACCCCGCGTTGGTCAGGTAGAACGGCACGTTCTTGTACGCCTGCTCGCTCGCCGTCCCGCCGTCGGCGTTCCACACGTCCACGGCCTGGCCGTTCTTCACCAGCGGCCCGAACCGTTCCCCGAGCCCGTAGACGAAGTGGTCGACGCCCAGGTCGAGCTGCTCCCGCACGTAGTGGCGGCCGTCGTCGGTGTCGATGACGGCCTGCGCCTTGGGCGCGCTCCCGGTCAGGCGGCGCCCGTCCGCGAGGAAGTCGACGCCCCACTCCCCCTTACGCCCGACCCGGACCGACAGGGCGCCCGACGTCAGCGTCGCCGCCTCCTCGTCCACGGACACCTCCCCCGTGGGGTCGGCGGCCAGCTCGAAGTCCGGGCCGCGGCGCCTCTCCCCCGCGAAGTGGGTGAGGGTGACGCCGATGACGTCCGGCATCGGCGACTCGCACGTCACCGTCACCACCGGCCCCTTGAGCAGGTCGCCCCGGTGCCGGATCCGCTGCACCGGCGCGTGCACCGTGAACGTGCCCGGCCCGGCGTCCACGTCGAGGACCTCCACCGGATGCGACGCCCGCACACCTTCGCGCAGCATCCAGTAGCCGTCGCTGAACTTCATTACTTGACAGCCCCCGCCGTGAGTCCGCGCGCAAGGGTGCGCTGGAAGATGAGGAAGAACGCGACGGTCGGCAGGAGGCCGAGGAGCGACGCGGCGCTGGACATGGTGGCGTCCATGAGGCGCTGCCCCTGCAGCACGCCGAGGGCGACCGAGACCGTCTGGTTCTCGTTGGAGATGAGGAAGACCATGGGGATCAGGAACTCGTTCCAGGTCCACACGAAGAAGAACACGAGCAGGACCGACATGGTCGGCCGGACGACCGGGACGACGACCCGCCACAGCACCTGCCACCGGCCGGCGCCGTCGATCCGCGCCGCCTCCAGCAGCGGGCGCGGGAACGCCGCCATCACCGACGACAGCAGGTACGTGCCGAACGCGCTCTGGATGACCGTGAACACGATGATCACGCTGATCCGGGTGTCGTACAGGCCGACCTGCTTCGACATGTAGTACAGCGGGTAGACGAGCGCCTCCTGCGGCAGCGTGTTGGCCAGCAGCAGCACGGCCAGCACCCACATCCGCCCCTTGATCCGGCCGATGCCGAGCGCGTAGGCGTTGAGCACCGACAGCAGCACGGCGAGGACGGCGACGGAGCCGCTGATGACCGCGCTGTTCAGCAGGACGTGCCCGAAGTCGACGCGCTCCCAGAACTGCCGCACCCCGTCCAGGTGGAACCCGTCGGGAGGGGACAGCGGGCCGCTCGACGAGTACTCCTGCGGCGTCTTCAGCGCGTTGAAGACCACCACGACGAACGGGATCAGCATCACGCCCGCGAGCGCGACCAGCGCCACCAGCACCGCGTAGGCGGACGGGCCGCGGCGGCGGGCCCGGCGGGGCGCGCCCCGCCGGTCGCGCGGCGGCGCGCCCGTCTTCCTCGTCAGCGTCGCGGTCATCGCCCCTCCCCCAGGTCACGGCCCTGCAGGCGCAGGAAGACGACGGTCAGCGCGACGATGACCAGCGTCAGCACGGTCGCGATCGCCGAGCCGTAGCCGACGTCGGACTTCTCGAAGAAGTTGACCCAGGAGTAGTAGGACGGCACGTTCGTCGCCCCGCCCGGGCCGCCCTTGGTCAGCACGAAGATCTGCGGGAAGGCCTTCAGCGCGGCGATCGTCGTCCACAGCAGCACGACGAAGATCTCCGGCCGGATCTGCGGGACCGTGATGTGCCGGAACCGGCGGCCCCACGAGGCGCCGTCGATCTCGGCCGCCTCGTACAGCGAGGGGTCCACCCGCTGCAGTCCCGACATGAAGATCACCAGCGGGAAGCCGATCTGCATCCAGACCATGACGCCGACGACGCTCCACAGGGCGGTGGCCGGGTCGCCGAGCCAGTCGTGCGCGAGGGAGCCGAGGCCCACGGCGTCCAGGAACGCGTTGACCGCACCGTTCTCCGGGGCCAGCAGCCAGCTCCACACCACGCCCGCGATGACGACCGGCAGCACCTGCGGCAGGTAGACGCAGGCGCGCAGGGCGCTCGCGGTGCGCGGCCCGAAGTGCCGGTCGACCAGGTCGGTCAGGGCCGCGGCCAGCACCAGGCCGATCAGCGTCGGGACGATCGCCATCCCGACGATGATCAGGACGTTGTGCCGGAACGAGGCCCAGAACTCCCCGTCCTTCACGAGCTCGCGGTAGTTGCCGAGCCCGATCCACTCCGGGGTGCCGACGCCCGTCCACTCGGTGAAGCTCGTCCCGATGTTCATCAGGAACGGCACCCCGATGACGGCGGTGAACAGGAGCAGGCCGGGGAGCAGGTAGGGCACGTAGCCCCACTGCTCCCGCGACCGGCCGCGGCCTGGCGTCGTCACTTCGGCAGGCCGCCGTCGTAGGTCTTCTGGATGCCGCCGAGGACCTCGCCCGGCGCCGCGCCGTTCATGAGCTTCTGCGTCTGCGCCACCCAGGCGTCGTAGAAGCCGGCGACCGGCCAGTCCGGGTAGTAGGCGAGCCCGTCGGAGCGGGACAGCCCGTCGAAGTCGGCGATGAGCTTCTTGGCCTTGGCGTCGGTGATGGCGGCCGGGTCCGCGGCGACCGGCACGCCGCCCGCGTTGCCGAGGGTGGTCTGCGCCTGCTTCTTCATCGTGATGTCGATGAAGTCGTAGGCGAGCTGCTTGTTCTCCGACCCCTTGGGGACGACCCAGAGGTTGCCGCCCGAGCCGAGCGTCATCTTGGCGCCGGGCCAGACGGCGGTCTCCCAGTCGAACTTCGCCTCAGCGGCGACCCGGCCGAACCACCAGCTCCCGGAGAACATCATGGGGAACTTGCCGCTCATGAACGCGACGCCCGCGTCCTCCGCCTTGAGGCTGACGGAGTTCTTGGCGATGTAGCCCTTCTTCACCCAGTCGGCGAAGGTGGTCGCCCCGTAGGTCCAGGCGGCGTCGTTGAAGTTCGTCTTGCCGGTGTAGCGCTGGAAGGCGTCCACCCAGGCGCGGTCGGCCTTGTCCAGGGCGAGCTGGTAGACGAACTGGTGCGCCATGTACTCGGCGCCCGCGTTGGTCATCGGCGTGACGCCCTTCGCGACGAACTCGTCCATCGCGGCGGTCAGCTCGGCGAACGTCGTCGGGATCTCGACGTCGTTCTTCTTGAACAGGTCCTTGTTGTAGTAGACCTGCACGTACTCCGCATAGTCCGGAACGCCGTACCATTTGTCGCCGCCCATCGTGCCCTTGGCGTCGTACTTGGCGGTGACCTGGACGTTCGGGCTGACCAGCTTGTCCCAGCCCCGCTTGGTGACCTCGGGGGTGAGATCGGTGAGCAGACCCTGCCTGGAGAGCAGGCCGGCGGTCGCGTTGCCCTTGTTGTACTCCATGACGTCGGGGGCGTCCTTGGAGTTGAGCACCATGGGCGCGGTCTTCTGGATCTGCTCGAAGCCCTTCTCCTCGAACTTCACCTTGACGCCCGGGTGGGTGGCCTCGAACTCCTTGACCGCCTCGTCCCACGCCTTGCCCATGGCGCTGTCCGGGGCCTCGTAGTGCCAGAGCTTCAGCTCCTTGCCGCCGGAGCCGCCGTCGTCGCCGCCGCACGCGGTGAGCGACAGCGCCGCCGCGGCAAGGGCGGCGAGCACCGCCGCGCTCCTGCCTGCCTTGATCATGGGTCTTCCTCCGGGGTGGGACCGAGCGCCTGTCGAAGCGCTTCGATTGCGGGGATGCTAAGCCCTCGCTCGGCCGCGACACAATAGGACGACCTACACCAATTCGGCTACGAGCCCACTGACCTGCGCCGACGACCTGGGAGCGCTCCCATAGCGCGGAGGGCGATCGCGTTCGAAGGCAGGTTCGAGCGGAGCGAGGACCTGATCGCGCCGCGAGCCGCCAGGCGAGACGGAGCGATGCCAGCGATCGCCGCGTCTGTCGACGGTGGAGGGCCGCCAGGCCCGAAGGGGGAGAGAAATGCAATGAACACTGCTCAGTTACGGCACTCGGCGCCGTTCAGGGTGAATCGCGAGGGGGTTCCGTTGGCGCCGTCCTGACTCCCGAGGAAGCCGAACTCGGCTGTCCCGTGCGGCGGGATCGACCGGTTCCACTCCGCCGCCGTCACCGTGACGGACGTACCGTCCTGCGACCTGCTGCCGTTCCACAGCTGGGTGATCGACTGGCCGTCCGGGAAGGCGAAGCCCAGGGTCCAGCCGTCGATCGCGCCGTCTCCGAGGTTGGTGATGCGGACGGTGGCCTGGAAGCCCCGCGGCCACGTCCCGTCGACGCGGTAGGACACCGAGCACGCGGTCGCCGCGGCCGTCGTCCGGTCCGCCGGGGGCGTCGACGGCGGTCTCGCACCGGCCCGGTCAGAGGAGCCGGGCGCCAGGGCGGCCAGCAGCGCGGCCAGCGCGGTCAGCG
>NZ_JBEUPA010000117.1:0-29551 GCF_040492065.1 Actinomadura sp. NPDC000929
CCATCTGGTTCTTCGGGTTCGTCGCCCCGATGACCTCTACGGTGCCGGGCCCGCGGCGGAAGATCGATTACCTGGGAGGTCATGCCCGCGCGGCCGGTGACCTGGGCCGCGACGATGATGTCGGATTCCTGCCAGTGAAGACCCCTGACCATCGGTGATGCTGGAGGCATGCACGAGGACGTGGAAAGGTGCGTGCGGGCCTTCCAGGCGAAGGACGCCCGCTTCGATGGATGGTTCTTCGGCGGGGTCGTGACCACCGGGATCTACTGCCGTCCAAGCTGCCCCGTGGTCCCGCCCAAGCCGGAGAACATGCGCTTCTACCCGAGCGCTGCCGCCGCCCAGCAAGCCGGGTTCCGGGCTTGCAAACGGTGCCGTCCCGACACGTCCCCTGGCTCCCCCGAATGGAACCACCGCGCGGACCTCGTCGCTCGGGCCATGCGCCTCATCGCCGACGGCGTCGTCGACCGAGAGGGCGTTCCCGGCCTTGCGGCACGGCTCGGCTACAGCACACGGCAGATAGAGCGCCAGCTCAACGCCGAACTGGGCGCGGGCCCACTCGCCCTGGCACGAGCCCAGCGCGCACAGACGGCGCGGCTCCTCATCGAGACGACGGCCCTTCCCATGGGGGACGTCGCCTTCGCGGCGGGATTCGCCAGCATCCGCGCCTTCAACGACACCGTCCGCAAGGTTTTCGCGCTCACCCCGTCCGCCCTACGCGACCGCGTCGCGAAGGGACATCCGCCTGCCGGGGCCGGTGCGCTGTCGCTCCGGCTGCCGTTCCGGGCTCCGCTGTGCCCGGACAACCTGTTCGGGCACCTCGCCGCCACCGCCGTCCCGGGCGTCGAGGAGTGGCGGGACGGCGCGCTCCGCCGCGCCATGCGGCTGCCCCACGGGCACGGCATCGCCACCCTGCGGCCCCGGCCGGACCACGTCGCCTGCACGCTCAGCCTCAGCGACCTGCGCGATCTCCCCATCGCGATCAGCCGCTGCCGCTGGATGCTCGACCTGGACGCCGATCCCGTCGCCGTGGACGACCTCCTCCGCACCGACCCCGTCCTCGCGCCGCTCGTGGACAAGGCCCCCGGGCGCCGCGTGCCCCGCACCGTGGACGCCCCCGAGTTCGCCGTCCGCGCCGTCCTGGGCCAGCAGGTCTCGACGGCCGCGGCCCGCACCCACGCGGCACGCCTGGTCACCGCCTACGGCGACCCCATCGACGACCCGGGCGGCGGGCTGACGCACCTCTTCCCGACCCCCGCCGCCCTTGCCGAACTCGACCCGGAGTCCCTCGCCTTCCCCAAGACCCGCCGCACCACCCTCATGACCCTTGTCGACGCCCTCGCCAAGGGGGAGATCGACCTCGGCGTAGGGAGCGACTGGGACGAGGCCCGCGCGCGCTTGTCCGCCCTGCCCGGCTTCGGCCCGTGGACCGTCGAGACCATCGCGATGCGAGCCCTCGGTGACCCGGACGCGTTCATCCCCGGCGACCTCGGCATCAGGGCGGCAGCAGCGGCACTCGAACTTCCCGCCACACCTGCGGCCCTCACCCGACGCGCCGCACAATGGCGGCCATGGCGCGCCTACTCCGTCCAGTACCTGTGGGCCACCCTTGACCACGCCATCAACCTGCTCCCCGCGAACTGAAGGAACCGCTGTGGAAACAACGCACGTCGTCATAGAGAGCGTCGTAGGTCCGCTCACCTTGGTCGCCACCGACGGCGCCCTGTCCGGGCTCTACATGGAGATGCAGCGGCACCGTCCAGCCCAGGAGACCTTCGGCGCCCCAGGCGACCCCGAAGACGAACCCTTCGCCACCGTCGCCGCGCAACTCTCCGCGTACTTCGCAGGCGACCTGACCGAGTTCGAGTTGCCGCTCCGCCTCCGCGGGACGCCCTTCCAGGCGCGCGTCTGGGCCGCCCTCCAGGAGATCCCCTACGGGGAGACCGTCACCTATGGCGAGCTCGCCGCCGAGATCGGCAGCCCGTCCGCGTCCCGCGCGGTCGGCCTCGCCAACGGGCGCAACCCGGTCGGCGTCATCGTCCCCTGCCACCGCGTCGTCGGCTCCACCGGCTCCCTCACCGGCTACGGCGGCGGCCTCGACCGCAAGCGCTACCTCCTCGACTTCGAGCGCAAGGTCCGGGCCACCGAGAACGCGCTCTTCTGACCCTCGCGGAGGATTGTCGGAGCCGCGGGTTACCGTGCTCGTGATGGCCGTCCAACCGGAGAAGGGCTGATCGCAGTGGAGTTCCGAGTCGAGCGCCAGACGTTGGCCGACGCGGTGGCATGGGCTGCGCGGACGCTGCCGGCACGTCCCGCGCTCCCCGTTCTCGCGGGCATGCTCATCGAGG
This sequence comes from Actinomadura sp. NPDC000929, assembly GCF_040492065.1. NCBI lineage: Bacteria > Bacillati > Actinomycetota > Actinomycetes > Streptosporangiales > Thermomonosporaceae > Actinomadura > Actinomadura sp. NPDC000929. Next base: position 2,346 of record NZ_JBEUPA010000117.1, read on the forward strand.
TCACCGAGCAGGGCGGGCTCACCCTCGGCGCGTTCGACTACGAGGTGTCCGCCCACGCCACCGACGAGGCGGCCGTGGCGGAGCCGGGCCGCGCCCTCGTCCCCGGACGGCTGCTGTCCGACATCGTGCGCAACCTCCCGAACCAGCCCGTGGACGTCTTCACCAAGGGCTCCGAGGTCGTCGTCCGCTGCGGGCCCGCCGAGTTCGGCCTCCTGACGCTCCCCGTCGAGGACTACCCCACCCTCCCCGAGCCGCCCGCCGTCGCCGGCACCGTCCCCGGCGACCTGTTCGCCACCGCCGTCGCACAGGTCACCCCGGCGGCCGGACGCGACGACACCCTGCCCATGCTCACCGGCGTCCGGATCGACATCGAGGGCGACACGATGTGGCTCGCCTGCACCGACCGGTACCGCATCGCGGCCCGCGAGCTGACCTGGTCCCCCGCGGAGCCCGACTTCACCGCCGGGGTCGTCGTCCCCGCCCGCACCCTCGCCGACACCGCCAAGGCGATCAAGCGCGGCGCGGACGTCTCCATCGGCCTCGGCGGCACCGCCGACACCCTGATCGGCATCTCCGGCGGCGGCCGCAGCATGACCAGCCGGCTCCTCGACGACCAGTACATCAACTACCGGTCCCGCCTCACCGGCACCTGGACGTCGGTCGCCGAGATCCGCGTGGCCCCCTTCGTCGAGGCGATCAAGCGCGCCGCCCTCGTCACCGAGCGCGGCACGCCCATCCGGCTGGCCTTCACCGCCGACGAGGTCCGCATCCGCGCCGCCACCGGCGACTCCGCCCGCGCCAACGAGAGCGTCGGCGCCCACCTCGACGGCGACGACATCGACATCGCCTTCGCCCCCCAGTACCTGCTCGACGGCCTCGCGGGCATCGACACCGAGTACGCCCGCCTCGAATGCACCGGCCCCACCAAGGCCGCCCTCCTCACCGCCATCCCCGACAAGAAGGACGACGAGCCCGACCCCGAGAACACCGACACCGGCTACCGCTACCTGGCCATGCCCGTCCGCCTGACCAGCTAGCCCCGTGTTTCACAGTCCCGGCCCACTTCGCTCGCCTGGCGGCTGTGTTTCAACGTCCCGGCCCACTTCGCTCGCCTGGCGGCTCGCTACGTGACCGGGCCTGGGCGAACGCGGCATCGCTTCGCGATCTGCCCGGCTCCGCTCGCCTCCGGCTTCGCTCCACCGGCCAGGTCACGCGTTCGCGCGCGCGGCCAAGGCCACTTCGAGACAGGCGCTAGCCCCCACGTCAGCCCAACAGCCCCACCCGCGCACCGCCACCCGGACCCGCCCTCACACGCTCGGCCCCCGATGTGCTGAGGATTACCGCCTTGGCGCGCCCCACCACGTCCCGTGTCGATGGTGGACGCGGTTCCAGTCGTCGCCGGGCACTGGGACGAGCATCGCTTTCGCCTCGGCGCACACGTGCTCGATCTGGCTCACCCTCAGACGTCGACAGTCCCAGAGCAACTCAGCCATCTCGGCCGCCAGCGGATCCTCGGGCGGTGTCGCCTCGGACAGGTCGGTGCCGGTGATGGCCGCGAGGTCGGCGGCGGGGATGCCGAGGGCGGTCGCGAAGCCGCCCACCCAGTCCGGTCTCAACGGAGTCGCGCCCGCGGCGATGCGGGCGTAGGTGGAGCCGGCCAGGTACATGCGACCTCGGGTCAGCAGGTGAAGCGTCTTGGCGGCGGCGATCGGGGAATGGAGGTTCCGGTTGGCGCACAGCATGGTGAGGAGCATCGTGCCCAAGCCACCGTCCCCCCGGTAGAAGTCGCGCGGCGGATCGGCCGGGCGGATGCCGGGCAGGTGGGGCAGTTGTTCGACCGTTTCGCGGATGTGGGTCCGCTGATCTGCCGGCAGGGCCATCACGACATGGATGAGGTGCACGAGTTCGGAGCCTGCTGACGCTTCGCAGGGCTGAAGGGGCTCCGGCACCGAGAGGCCGGCGATCACGAAGAGGTCGGCAGTGCGGAAACCCAGCGCGGCGGCAAGGCCCTCGACTTGCGACGCGGAGGGGGGCACGCCGTCGGCCACCGAGCGCACCTCGGATTCCGGGATGCCGGACGCCGAGGCCAGCCAGGCGATGTCCGTCTGGCGGGAGTTGAGGAGCCGCGTCAATAACACGCCAAAGTCGGGATCATTCGCCATGCCGCCACATTAATCCGACGAGGACTCAACGGCCGGACAGGCGCTGGACGTACACGATCTCCTTGGTGCCCGGGCGGAATTCGATGCGGCCTAGATGCGGAGCGCCTCGGTCGTGGCACGAGCGAGGGTGGCGAGCTGCTGGTGATGGTCGGCCGGCCATGAAGCGAGCCGCCCCGTGATCGCCGTGCCGACCGCTTGCCTGAAGCGGGCGACCAACTCCCTGCCCCGCTCGGTGAGGACGACCTGAGAGACGCGGCGGTCGTCGGGGTCTGGCCGTCGCTCTACCAGCTCACGCCGTACCAGCCGATCGACCAGGCCGGTGATGTTCGCTTTGTCGCAGTGCATCTGGTTCGCCAACTCGCCATGGGTCAGCTCCTTCGGGGCCACCAGGGTGAGCAGCTGGGCCTGCTGGGGGGTGAGACCGAGTTCGCGACTGGCGGCGGCCCTGACTCCCTCGACCACGCAGCACAGTTTGAGCAGTGCCTCAGCAAGTTCCGGACCCTGTGACGCGTGTGCCATGGGTCGAGAGTAGTTGACAGTTAAGGAGTTCAACTATTTAGTATGTGATCTCAACTGTTGAGATCCCATACTATTGGAGCGTCATGTCACTGGCCACGACCGATCGAGTAGCCGTTGTCACCGGAAGTTCGCGCGGGATCGGCCGGGCCGTCGCGCTACAGTTCGCCGCCGCAGGGACGGCCGTCGTGGTCAACTACCGCAGCGACGAGTCCTCGGCGAAGCGAGCGGTCGCCGAGATCGAGTCAGGCGGCGGCCGCGCCGTGATGGTGCGCGCGGACACCGCCGACCCGGCGGAACTCCGCACACTGTTCGACGCGGCCGAGCACCACTACGGTCGCCTGGACGTGCTGGTGCACAATGCCGCCGGCTTCGTGCGCGGTCCGCTGACCGCGGCCACCGACCGTGACTACCAGCACGCCTTCTCGCTGAACGCCCACGCCACATTCGTCGCGCTACGCGAGGCCGGGCGCACGATGCGCGACGGCGGCCGGATCGTCTTCATCTCCTCCGCGGCCACCCGCGTCAATCCGCAGGGAGAAGCCCTCTATGCGGCCAGCAAGGCCGCCGGTGAACACCTCGTCCGCGCCGTCGCCCGTGAGTTCGGCGCCCGCGGCATCACCGTCAACAGCGTGCTACCCGGACCCACCAACACCGATGGGTTCGCATCGGCGTCCGCTCCCGTTGAAGCGCTCATCGCCCAGACCCCGCTCGGCCGACTGGCCGAGCCGGAGGACATCGCAGAAGTCGTCAACTTCCTCGCCTCCGACGCGGCCAGATGGATCACCGGTCAAAGCATCACCGTCGACGGCGGCCTGTGCTGACCCGCTCACCACCCGACCCACGGCAAACAACCCAGGCCCGGCCTACGCCCGGCGTACCCGCACTGGCCGACACGCAGCGCGCCGACCCGCTCACCCACACTCGGCAACCGGCCTGCTCGCGCACCCGCCCTGGTCAACGCTCTTGGCCGCCCTCGGCAGAACGGCGCCCGAACCGACCGCCCGCCTCGGGCTGTGGTGGTGCCGGACGTGTGTCGGTTCTGGTTGCGGTGGGAGGTTGTCAGAGGTCGAGGACGGCCAGGACGAAGCGGACTTCGCGGGTGCTCGCGTTGCCGTAGGAGTGGGGGCGGTCGCCGACGAAGACGGCGGCCGTACCGGCCTCGACCAGGTCGGACCGGCCGTCCACGCCCAGGGTGAGCGTGCCCTCCTGGACGTACACGATCTCCTTGGTGCCCGGCACGTGCGCGTCGCTCTCGCGCGTCTCGCCAGGCTGGAGCACCCAGTTCCACAGCTCCAGCGACGGGCGCGGGTCGCTGCCGGCCAGTAGCGTTCCCGTCCCGCCGTGCTCGCCCTCCCACAGCACGACGTGCCGCTCCGGGCGGAACATCCGCACCGGCGGCTCCTCCTCGACCTGGACGAGCCGGGTGAGCGGCACCCCCAGCGCGTCGGAGATCCGGATGAGCGTCCCCAGGTTCGGGTTGCCGCGCCCCTGCTCAAGCCCGACCAGCACGCCCTTGCTCACCCCGGCGCGCCCGGCGAGCTCGTCCAGGCTCCACCCGTGCCCGGCCCGCAGCGCCCGCACCGTCCGCGCCACGGCCTCGCCGATCGCCTCCTGACCGCTCAAGCGCCCTCCAGCCGCCTCGCTCCGGTCCGCCGCATGCCAGTCTCCCGCACGCGCGGGGCACGCCGACGTCGCGTGCCTCAACGTCGGCCACGTGGAGGACGGCCCCGAGTGCCGCTGAGACGCGTCGACCGCACCTCCAGCGCTGGTGGTGACCTCCCTATCCAGGTCGGCGGCCGGGACTGGAAGCGGGCGGCCGGACGTTGCTTCACTTGGGATCCTCCGCCACGGTCGGTATGATGATATGTCGATGTCATTAAAGTGACCGTGCGGAGGATGGGGATGCTGGAGCGAATCGTGGTGGGCGAGGCCGTGCGTGAGCTGCGTCCCGACTTCGCCGTGCTCGTCATGACCGCCGAGGGGCTGGAGAACGGGCCGAGCGACGAGACCGGCGAGGGATGGCTGGCCGAGGCGGCGAAGGCGGCGGACCCGGACGACCCGCACGTCGAGGCGTGGCGCGAGGCCTACCGCGCGTTCGGGGCCAAGCCGCAGCGGACCCGGCCCTCGGTGGACGCGCTGCTGCGCCGAGCCGACGCGCTCCCCTCCATCAACAGGGTCGTGGACGCCTACAACGCGGTGAGCGTCGAGTACGCGCTGCCCATCGGCGGCGAGGACCTGGACGCCTACCGGGGACCGGCGCGGCTGGTCAGGGCCACCGGCGACGAGCCGTTCGACGTGGTCGCGGGCGGTGAGCCCGCGGTCGAGCACCCGAACCCCGGCGAGGTCGTCTGGCGGGACGACCAGGGCGTCACCTGCCGGCGCTGGAACTGGCGCCAGTGCGTCCGGACGCGGCTGACGGAGACCACGAAGAACGGCCTTTTCCTCCTCGAACGCCTGGAGCCGTACCCCCTCGACCGGCTGGCCGAGGCCGGCGACCGGCTCGCGGAGCGGCTGCGGACGATCTCGCCCGGCGTGCGGATCGAGACCAGGCTGATCGGCGGGCGTTGATGGTCACGGTTCTCGCCCTGGCCGCCGCCCTCGCCTACGGGGTCGCCGACTTCCTCGGCGGGACCGTGACCCGTGGATCCACCGCGATCAGAGCGCTGACCTGGTGTGTTCCGATCGGGCTGGCAGTCGTGCTGGTGTCGGCGCTGCTCACCGGCGGTGACGTGAGCCCCGGGCCGATGGCCTGGGGGTTCGTGGCCGGTCTCTGCGGCGGCGGTGGCCTGATCGCTTTCTACCGGGCCCTCGCGCGGGGCCCGATGAGCGTGGTGGCGCCGGTGTCGGCGCTGGCCGCGGCCGTGATCCCGGTGGCCGTGGGCGTCGCCCAGGGCGAGCGGCTGGACGCGTCCGTCCTGCTCGGCGTCCTGCTCTGCCTCGTCGCGATCGGCCTGGTCAGCATGGAGGCCGGCGACGGACCGGCGGCTGAGGGGGCCGGACGGCGGCGTCTCCTGGACTCGGGCCCGGTGATGGCCGCCTTGTCCGGCAGTTGTTTCGGCATCTTCTTCGTCCTGCTGAAGGAGGCGGGGGACGGCACCGGGCTCTGGCCGATCGTCGGCGCCCGCCTCGGCAATCTCGCCATCGTCGCGGTCGCGCTGCTGTTCCTGGCGGCCCGCGGCGGAAACGCGGGCCCGAGGCTGTCCGGCCGGAAGCTGATCATCCTGGCGCTGCTGTCCGGGAGCCTGGACGCGGGGGCGAACGTGCTGTACTTCCTCGCGGTCCACCACGGCATGCTCAGCCTCGCGGCCGTCCTCACGTCCCTCTACCCGGCGATCACCGTCCTGCTGGCGAGAGTCGCCTACAGCGAGCGCCTGCGGGCCGTCCAGCGCGTCGGCATGGCCGTCGCCGTGGCGGGCGTGGCGCTCGTCACGGTCGGCTGACGGCTGCTCAGGATCGCCGAGCCCTTCCCAGGAGCTGCGACATCGCAGTTCCTGCCGAACCGGCCTCGGACTGCGGCCGGAGACCGAAGAGTGGAGGCCCGGCAGATCTGCCGGGCCCCAGACTGGGCGACAGCCGGCGCGTGCGCGCCGACTACCGCTGCTCCTCGTCGACGGTCGTGTCCGTCGTGTGCCGGGCGGCATCCGAGCCGGTCCGCCCGTCGCGGTCACCGGTCGAGACGCGGCTGCGGCCGCTGGCCTCGGTCTCGATCCCGTAGACGGTGGGGTTGGCGGGGTCGTCGAAGCGGTCGACGTTCGAGATCCCGAAAACGAGTTCGCGCATGGCAGTTTCACCTGTGTTTCTTGTCTGTTCGTCTCGTCCGGTCGATGTCCGGACGAGCCAGCCGTGTGGTTCGGCTGTAGATGACTGTGCGGCTACGGCGGAAGAACGCAAGCACGGGCGGCGGCGGGCCTCGAAAGGCGCCAGGCGCGCGAGCGAGGCGTGTCCATCCCCGTCTCATGCTCAGACAGAGCAAGGCGCGGGATTATTGCCGACCGGCCTCGCCCCTGAGGAGTGGGTGTTCCGGACGCGTTCGAGGGCGTTATTCATGAACTCGTTCGCGTGCATCTCGTCAACGGCCGCCACGGCTGGAAGCCGCCCGGTTCCGCCGTTATGAGGACACCGGAGTCCGTCGAATTCCTGGAAAGATGCGGCGGTCTGGATGATCTCTGGAAAAGGGGGCGTCCGGCGGTGTATGCATGGTCTGACGTTCTTGGACGGTCAGGGGAGGGGCAGTGCGTGCCGGGCTGAGACTGGCGGACAGGTACCGGCTCGACTCCCTGCTGGGACGCGGCGGGATGGGCGAGGTGTGGCGCGGCCTGGACGAGCGGCTCGGCCGCCCGGTCGCGGTCAAGCTCCTCACGGCGCCGGCGGGGGCGGACGCCCGGCTGGTCAGCCGGTTCCGCCGGGAGGCGGAGATCATGGCCCGGCTCCGCCATCCGGGAATCGTCGTCGTCCATGACGCCGGCGAGGACGGGCAGCTGCTCTTTCTGGTGATGGAGCTCCTCGACGGGGAGGATCTGTCCGCGCTGCTGAAGCGCCACCCGCAGGGCCTGCCGGTCGACCGGGCGAGGCGGCTGACGGCGGAGATCGCCGACGCGCTGCACGCGGCTCACCAGCAGGGGGTGGTGCACCGCGACGTCAAGCCCGCCAACGTGATGGTCCGCCCCGGTGACCGGGTGACCGTCATGGACTTCGGAATCGCCCGATACGCCGACCAGGTCACGGAGCTGACCGGCAGCGCGATCCTCGGGACGCCCGCCTACATGGCGCCCGAGCAGTTCGAGAAGGCGCACGAGCCAACGCGGCAGACGGATCTGTACGCGCTGGGCGGGTTGCTGTTCGCGCTGCTCACCGGCCGGAGGCCGTTCGACGGGGACAGCCTGCGCGCATTGATCCGTGAGATCGTTCTCACCGATCCGCCGAGGCCGCGTGGGGTGCGTCCGGACGTCCCCGAAGATCTCGACGAACTCGCGCACGCGCTACTGGCCAAGGATCCGCGTGACCGGCCGCCGGACGCCCGCACCGTCGCCGAGCGGCTCCGGGCCGTTCCCGCGCCCCAGCCGGCGGCGAGACCGTCAGTGCCGGGCCGGGCTCCGTCCCAGGAGCAGGCGCCAGTACCGGGGCCGGTGCTCCCCCCGCCTTCGCCTCCGCCCCCGGGCCTGGGGACGGGGCCGACGGTGGAGGCCCCGCCGGTGCCGGCGTCCGCGACGGTCGTCGGGGAGCAGGAATCGTCGACCTCTCTGAGGGGCGTGCTCCTGACGGCGGCCGGGATCCTCGCCGTGATCACGGGCGGCGGGTTCCTGCTGCAGAACCCCATGGGGCTCTGGGTGGACGACGGAAAGTTCTCCACGCTCCCCGCGTGCGGTCGTCTCCCGACGCCCAGTGTTCCGGACGCGGAGGTCTCTCTGACGAAAAGTCCGCAGGGCACCAAGGATTCGGCGAAGTGCACCTGGTCGGTCCTGCCCAAGGACTTCGCTGACAGGGGCAGCATCTCCCTTGAGTTCAAGCGCTACGGCAAGAAGAACTGGGAGTCGGGAGCCGACAACGCGCACGCGGCGTTGGTGAGAGAGAGCGGAGGGATGAACACCCTCTCCGGAGTGGGGGACGAAGGGAATCACATAGATCCGCCGTCCTACTTGGATGAGCCGCAGGTGATGTTCCGCGTGGACAATCTCACGGCTGACATCAGCATGAACGACCGCGAAGAGCAGGACGTCACTGAGAAGAACGAAGTCGCCTATGCCAGAAAACTCGCGGCGGCCCTTCTCAAGGAATCCGCGCGCTGACCGGGGCGAGAGGCCCCCAGCGCACCAGACGCCTCGAAACGGGCGGCTCGACCAGGGTGCGGCGGGCTGGAAAGCGTCGAGGGCGGGACCGTTGGTCCCGCCCTCTGTGCGTCTGGCCAGGTGGACGGCCATCCGGGTGGCGGTGGTGGTGGGATTCGAACCCACGGAAGCTTGCACTTCACACGCTTTCGAGGCGTGCGCCCTCGTCCACTAGGCGACACCACCGCGGGAGAGCCTACCCGACTCTGCGGCGCGCGAAGAACTCGATTAGCGGGGCGGCGCACTCGTCGGCCATCACCTCGGCGATCACCTCGGGGCGATGGTTGAGGCGCCGGTCGCGGACGACGTCCCACAGCGACCCGACCGCGCCCGCCTTCGGGTCGACGGCGCCGTAGACGACGCGGTCCAGCCGGGCCTGGACGGACGCGCCCGCGCACATCGTGCACGGCTCCAGCGTCACGACGAGCGTGCAGCCGGACAGCCGCCACTCGCCGAGGACCGCCGCCGCCCGCCGCATCGCGACGATCTCCGCGTGGCCGGTCGGGTCGGCGGTCCGCTCGCGCTCGTTGCGGCCCGTTCCGATGATCTCGCCGGTCGCGTCGAGGACGACGGCGCCGACGGGGATCTCGCCGTCCGCGGCCGCCTCGCGGGCCGCGTCGAGGGCCCGGAGCATCGCCGGCCGGAACGTCGCGACGACCGGATCGCGCGCGTCAGTCACGGAGGCGGTCGAACTCCTCGCCGAATCCGGCCTGCTCGGCGACGGCGAGGAGCGCGTCGCCGGGCAGGGCGCGCTCGCCGAGCTCGCCGAGCCGCCCGGCGTCGACCCCGAGGTCCTCCAGCAGGGCCGCGTCGCCCGCGGCGTCGCCGTCCGGCACCTCGCCGACGAGCTGCTGGAACAGCGAGGCGAGCCCGTCCTCGCGGACGGCGGAGATGTAGGGGCGCGGCTCGCCGTCGCGGTCGAGCCGGACGATCGCGAACCAGTCGTCGTCCTGCTCGACCAGCAGCACGACCGGGTCGCCGTAGGACTCGACGGCGGCCTCCCGCATCAGGTCGGCGACGTCGTCGACGTTCTCCGCCTCGTCGAGCACGGCCTCGGCTCCGACCCAGCCCTGGGGGGTCTGCGCGAACACGGCGGCGAAGTAGGACACGTGCTCATTGTGACCCACGCCGTCTGCCCGGTCACACCCCCCTTGCGCGGAATCGGCGCCCGGCTGCCCGGAAGCGGTTGTGAATAAACTTCGCGTTCTTGTCCGGTGACGGACGTCCGGCGTCCTTCCCTCGGTTCACGCGAGTCCGCATACTGCTCAGCGATCGCCATCCCGGGAGGAGTGCCATGGGTGCGGACGAACTGACCAGGCGCGGGTTCCTGGCGGGGACGGCGGGCGCCGCGGCGATCATCGCGGCGGGCACCGCCTCCGGATCGTCGGCCCAGGCCCACGCGGCGGAACTGGCCGCCGCCCGGCGCGCCCCCGTCGCCGACCTCCCCGATCCGGAGGAGTCCGGCATCGACCACATCGTCGTGGTGATGATGGAGAACCGGTCCTTCGACCACTACATGGGCTGGCTGCCCGGCGCCGACGGCCGCCAGGCCGGACTCACCTTCACCGACGCCGGCGGCAACGAGCACGACACCCACCACCTGAAGGTGCCGTGGGGGTGCGGCTTCAACGACCCCGACCACTCCTACCAGGGCGGACGGACCGAGTACAACGGCGGCCGGTGCGACGGATGGCTGCGCGCCGGCGACAACGACGTGTTCTCCATCGGCTACTACGAGGCTCCCGACCTCGGCTTCCACGGCCGCGCCGCCCTCGACTGGACGGTCTGCGACCGCTACTTCCCGGCGATCATGTCGTCCACCTTCCCCAACCGGATCTTCCAGCACGCCGGGCAGACCGACCGGATCTCCAACTCGCTGACGATCTCGGAGACCACCACGATCTGGGACCGGCTGAAGGCCAGGGGGATCTCCTGCCGGTACTACTTCAGCGACGTGCCGTTCACCGCGCTGTGGGGCCTGCGGCACCTCGACATCAGCCGGAACATCGCCGAGTTCCGCGCCGACGCCCGCGACGGCCGGCTGCCCGCGGTCAGCTTCGTCGAGCCGGGCTTCCTCGGCGAGCTGTTCCTGCCCGGCATGTCCGAGGACGAGCACCCGCTCGCCGACATCCGCTTCGGCCAGGCGTTCCTCAACGAGGTCTACACGGCGCTCGTCACCTCGCCGAACTGGCCCCGGACCCTGTTCGTCATCAACTACGACGAGTGGGGCGGGTTCTTCGACCACGTCCCGCCGCCGGAGGGGCCCGACCCGCGGCCCGACCTCGGCACCGGCCTGCGCGGCTTCCGCGTCCCCTGCCTGCTGATCTCCCCGCGGGCGCGGCGCGGGGCCGTCGCGCACGAGGTGTACGACCACACGTCCGTCCTGAAGGCGATCGAGTGGCGCTGGGGCCTGGAGCCGCTGACCGTGCGGGACGCCGCGGCCCGCAACATCGCCGAGGTCCTGAACTTCGCCGACCCGCCCGACACGCGCGCCCCCCGCTACGACGCCAAGCGCCCGATCAGCCTCGGCTGCCTCGACCCGCAGCACAGCCACACCGGCGACGACTGGGCGGGTCTCAGCGCCTACGCACGGCGCAGCGGCTTCCCGGGCTGACCCTCGGCCGGGGCGGCGGGCAGGGCGGCGGCGGCCGGGTCAGGGGACGGCGTCGAGGGCGCGTTCGAAGGCCGGGGCGAAACCGATGCGGCCGGCGATGCTGAGGAGCATCTCGTCCGGGTAGAGCTCCAGGTCGCCGGAGATCGCGCCGAGCTCCATCTCGTCCAGCCCGAGGTCGGCGAAGATCGACATGTCGCCGACCGGGAGGACCTGGTCGAGCTCCTCCTCGTCCGGGATCGGGATGTCGAGGTAGTCCAGGACCTGGCCGGCGAGCGGCCAGTCGACCGACGCCGTCACGTCCGACAGGAACACCATGACCTCGTCGCCGAGCAGGCGGATGGCGACGAAGAAGTCGTCGCCGACCGACACCAGCCCGACCGTGCCGCCGAGGCTCGGCTGCTGGCGCAGGGCATGGATCAGCCCCGCGAGGTCCTCGGTCAGCGCGACCGGAAGGATCTCCGCCTCCCAGCCCTCGTCTTCCCGGTACACCACCACGGCGAAGTCCGTCGCGTCCACATCCGTCATTTCCACCCCACCGGCACGTCTCCTGCCAGGGCATGGTCGCAGATGCGGCGCGCACTCGCGTGCCCCACCACCAAACTCGCCGCCGCACCCGGAGATGAGGCCGGGAGCCTGCGCCGATCACGGTGCCCGGCGGCATGAACCTAACCGATCTGGATCAATTGATGCGGAACGTGCGCCGGCGAAGTGCCGCGTGGATCCGCGCGCGGCGCGACCGGTGCGGCGTCACGCGGCGGCGCAGCTCGCGGGCCTCGGCGAGTTCGCGCAGGAAGACCGCCCTGCGGCGCAGGTGCTCGCGCACCTGCTCGGGGGAGATGTCGCCCTGGGGCCCGGGGCGCCGCGCGGCGTCCTCGGCTGTGACTTCGGTCACCGCGGGGTCGCCGGACGGGGGATGGTCGTCGGGGGCCGAGGCGCGAGCGGGCGGATCGGGCGCGGATTCCCGGGCCCGCGAGCCGCTCGGCTGCTGATCGCTCTCGCTGTTCATACCGCCATCCTGCCCAGCTCAGCGGCGACCTATCCTGGCGCCCCGAACCGCCCGGCGGGGTGGGCTACCGTGAGCGCATGCAGACCCTCGCCGTCGACCACCCGCTCGTCGCGCACAAGCTCACGACCCTGCGGGACGTCCGCACCGACTCCCCGACGTTCCGCCGCCTGGCCGACGAACTGGTCACCCTGCTCGCCTACGAGGCGACCCGCGACGTCAGGGTCGCCGAGGCCACCGTGCAGACGCCGCTCGTCCCGGCGCAGGGCGTCCAGCTCGCGAGCCCGAAGCCGCTCGTCGTGCCGATCCTGCGCGCGGGCCTCGGGATGCTGGACGGGATGACGCGGCTGCTGCCCACCGCCGAGGTCGGCTTCCTCGGGATGATCCGGGACGAGGGGACCCTCCAGGCCCAGACCTACGCGTCGCGGCTGCCGGACGACCTGTCCGGGCGGCAGTGCTACGTCCTCGACCCCATGCTCGCGACCGGCGGGACGCTGGCCGCCGCCATCCGGCTGCTGTTCGAGCGCGGCGCCGACGACGTCACGGCGCTCTGCCTCCTCGCCGCCCCCGAGGGGCTGAAGTACCTGGAGCAGGCCTTCTCCGACATCTCGGCGCCCATCAAGGTGGTCACGGCCGCGATCGACTCCCACCTCAACGAGCAGGGCTTCATCATGCCCGGCCTCGGCGACGCGGGGGACCGGCTCTACGGCGTCGTCTGATCCCTCCGGCAGGGGCCGGTTTCCCCGACTGACCTGCGATGTTCGTTCCCGACGGCAGGGGGTACCACAACCTCTACGGAACGCGAGCGCGCGTTCCCCTCCGCCGTCCCGGCACAGGGGACCGTCACGGACCGGGCGGCGCGAGCGAGCTTCGGGGACACATGATGGCTCACCCAGGGGATGGCGACCTTCCGCGCTACATCGAGATCGGTGAACGGCTCACCGAGGAGTTCCGCGACACCCACAGCGCCGACACGGTGGAACGATGCGTGGCCGCCGCGCGCCACGGCGCCGAGGAGGTGACCGGATCGGCTCCGTCCGACCTCGTGGAGCGGATCGCGCGCCGGCATCTGGAGGTGCTGGCGACCGTCGCGGCCGAGAAGCGCCGCAAGGCGCGCCGCTCCTCGCTGGACAACGCACCCTGACCCCGCGGGCGGGCGCCGCGCGCCGTCGCGCTGCTTTGCCGCCCGTGTGGGCTGTGCGAAACTGCTACCGGGGTCCGTGGGTCTACGCTCCGGGAGGCAGTCGTGCCGGCCAAGAAGTACCTCACGTGGGCCGCTGCGGCTTTCGTGGCGTTCTATGTCATCACGCAACCGAACGGCGCGGCCCGGACGGTGGACACCGCCGCAACGGGCATCTCCTCCGCCGCCGACTCCATCGCCACCTTCGTCAACTCGCTCGCCTGAGGCCGCATGAGACTCGTCACTCCCGGCGACTCCGCGCCGGCGTCCGTCAACAAGTACCTGCTCCCCCACGAGAACCAGGTGATCACGGTACGGCGCCACCCGGCCGTGCTGATGGTCCCGGTCGGGCTCCTGCTCGGCGGCCTCATCCTCGCGGGCCTGCTGAGCCAGACGCTCGCCGAGAGCGGCGGCGCGGTGTTCAGCTGGGTCTGGTGGGGCTGGCTGATCCTTCTCGCCTGGTTCGTCTGGCGGGTGGCGGAGTGGTCCGTCGACTACTTCGTCATCACCAACCAGCGGATGCTGCTCACCACCGGCCTCATCACCCGCAAGGTCGCGATGATGCCGCTGGCCAAGGTCACCGACATGAGCTTCAAGCGGACGATCGCGGGCCGCATGCTCGGCTACGGGGAGTTCGTGCTGGAGTCCGCCGGCCAGGACCAGGCCCTCACGAACGTGGACTTCCTCCCGTACCCCGAGCAGCTCTACCTCGAGGTCTGCGAGATGATCTTCCCGAACAAGAACCCGGCGCCGGAGGAGGCGCTCCCTCCGCCCCCGCCGCCGCGCCGTCCCCGCGTGCCGGATGACGCGCCCGACCCCGACGCGCAGGACGCGCCCACCGCCACGCTGCCGAAGGGCGACGACCCCGACGGGGAGGTCTAGCCCCGCGACGCGGTCGATGCGAGAAGCCGGGCACGGTCGTGCCCGGCTTTTCCGTTGCCGCAGGGGGCCCTGCGAGGTCCTCGCGGCGATCTGAGACGATGCAGGTCGGCCCGGCCCCCCTCACCGGCCGCACCGCCGGACGCAGGACGCGGCGGTCCGCGGAACGCGCGGTCCGGCACCGCCCTTACCGGCCGATCCCGCTGGGAGCGGTCCCAACCTCGCGGGAACGCGGGCAGGTCGTCCGGTACTGGCCGGAATGCGCGAGAGGCTGATCAATATCGGCGGTCTCTGCGATCTTCCCGGGACGGTCGGATACCGTCGGCGAATGACAGACGTCGCGATCGACGGGAGGGCCCGCCGGCGCGAACCGGCGAATCTCGCCGAGGCGCCGTGCGCGCGGGCCTTCCGGCCGGTCTCTTCTCCTGTCGCTTCCTTGCTCTCGATGTGTGATAACCCGCAATGTGCAATCATGTCGGCACCCCAGCCGCCTGTTTACTTCCGCTAAGTGAGTCCACATGCCGGGTCCAGGCAACGTCGGCGAACGTGTCCGCAACCTGCGGCTGACCAGACGCTTGTCGCAGGCACAGCTCGCCGGTCACGACCTTTCCGACAGTTACATCTCTTTGATCGAGTCGGGCAAGCGCACGCCGACGCCGACCGTCCTGCGCATGCTGGCCGAGCGCCTCGGCTGCACTCCCGAGTACCTCGCCGAGGGCGTCGAGCCGGAGCAGCGCGCCCATCTCGAGGTGCGGGAGCGGCACGCTCATCTGGCGCTGCTGCGCGGCGACCCCGCGACGGCCGAGGCCGGGTTCGACGAGGTGATCGCCCGTAGCGACGACCCGGACCTCAC
Organism: Actinomadura sp. NPDC000929; assembly: GCF_040492065.1. Classification (NCBI taxonomy): domain Bacteria; kingdom Bacillati; phylum Actinomycetota; class Actinomycetes; order Streptosporangiales; family Thermomonosporaceae; genus Actinomadura; species Actinomadura sp. NPDC000929. The sequence goes on from NZ_JBEUPA010000117.1 coordinate 17,381, forward strand.
GGGCCGCGCCCGGCTGGGCCGCGCCCGCGCCCTGGAGGAGCTGGGCCGCACGGACCGCGCGATCGAGCTGTTCGAGGAGCTGCGCGAGCAGGCCGAACGCGACCCGGGCCGGGCGAGCTGGCTGCCCCCGGTGATCGCGCTGGCCCGGTCGTACCACACCGTCGGCGACCTGGGGCAGGCCGTGGCGCTGGGCGAGCGGGCCCTCGAACGGCTGGAGCGGCTCGGTCTCCACGCCGGCCACGAGTACACCGAGGCCGGACGCATCCTGCTGCTCGCCTATGTGGATCGCTCCGATCCCGTCCGCGCCCACGAGCTCGGGCGGCGCCTCCTGCACCCCGACGGGTCCGGGGACGCCGAGCCGCTGAGCGTCCACTACCAGCGGGCCAGCATGCGCGCGCTGGACGAGGGGGCGGTGGGCGACTCCCTGTACTTCGCCGACCAGGCCCTCGCCGCGCGCACGGACGCGACTCCGACGCAGGCGCACGCGCGCCTCGCCCTCGCCGGGGCCAAGGCGCTGCTCAGAGGGGTCAGGCCGTTCTCCGCCGCGGCCCCGCCCGCCCCGGAGCCCTCCGCTGAGTACGGGTTCGAGCGCCCGCGTCAGGAAGGAACCTGCGAAGCGGCCCGGGAGGCGCTCGCCCTCCTCCAGCACGCGACCGGCCTGGACGACGCCGAAAGCACCGAGAGCACCATCGCCAAGGCCCGTGCGCTCGTCCTCGTCGGCGACCTGGACGAGGCGATCGCCGCGCTCGAACAGTTCCTCGACACCGGCATGGCCCTCTCCGCCCCCACGAGCGGACGCACCATGGCGCCTCAACCCGCCGACGACCTGGGAGTTCGCACCCAGAAGACCGTCCTGGCCCGGCTGGTCCTGGCCCGCGCGCGGGTGGCCCAGGGAAACACGACGGCCGCCCAGGTCGTCCTTCGCGCCGCCTCAGAACAACTGGCGACCCTTCCCGAGGGGCGTCCGGCGGCGCACCTCTACAGGGAACTCGGCGAACTCTACGAACTCATCGAGTCTCCCGAGAACGCCGCCACCGCCTACCGCCAGGCCCTTGAGGCGGCCGGCCTGTCGGTCTTCAACCGCGTCCCCCTGAGCGCTCCCCACTAGAGCGCTCGCCCACAGGAAGGCGAGGCGGCCGCGACAGCGCGTGCCGCCTCGCCTTCCTGCCGGTGTGCGTCATCACATTCGTTCGCACAACTGCGTGTTGACCTGCGGATTCGAGTCTTCCCGCCGGGCAGCGCGACCCGTACGGCGGTGAAGCGGAATAGATCAGGGGGCGCGGGTGTCGTATTCTTCAGACATGGGATGACTGGTTGACTGGAGGTTCGGGTGACTCTGCGGACGGCACGGCGGTCCTCGCTGGTCGACCAGGTGATCGACCAGCTCAGGGGCGAGATCACCGAGGGCGGCTGGCCGGTGGGCGCCAAGATCCCGCCGGAGCCGGTGCTGTCGGAGACGCTCGGGGTCGGGCGCAACACCGTCCGTGAGGCGGTGCGGGCGCTGACCCACGCGGGGCTCCTGGAGAGCCGCCAGGGCGACGGGACGTACGTGCGCGCCACGAGCGAGCTGTCCGGGGCCGTCCGGCGGCGCCTGGAGACCGCGGAACTCGTCGAGATCCTCGAGGTCCGGCGGGGGTTCGAGGTGGAGGCGGCCAGGCTCGCCGCCACCCGGCGCACCGACGCCGACATCGCCGCCATCGCGGTCGCGCTCGCGCGCCGGGACGCGGCCTGGGCGGCGGGCGAGCACTCGGCGTTCGTCGAGGCGGACCTCGAATTCCACACCGCCGTCGTCGAGGCCACCCACAACCGCGTCCTGACGGACCTGTACCGCGACTTCAGCGCGGCGCTCCGGGCCAGCATCGGCGCGGCCGGGAGCCTGCTCGAACACGCCGACGTCCCGCACGGCCCCATCGCGGCCGCCATCGAGGCGGGAGACGCCGACGCCGCCACTCGGGCGACCCACGCGTGTCTCGACCAGATCCTCGCCTCGACCGTCCCGCCGTCCGGGACGGCTCCGCAGGAGACCTAGCGCGGGAGCGCAGGCCCGCACCATGACCGGGAGCGAGACCCGCTCCCCATGGGCGGCCGTCGTGGTGCCCGGCAAGTGGCAGGACACGGGCACCGGAACGCAGCAGAACCGAGCTCGACGCAGCAGACCCTGCGATCGAAGCGACCGAACAACGAAGGTGACATGAACAGCTCCACGACTCCAGGTTCCCGGGCCGCGGCCGTCTGGTCGCTCGTCGGCCTGGTCCTGCTGACGATCAACCTGCGCGCCGCGATCACGGGGATCTCCCCGGTGCTCGGCGACCTCCGGGACGCGTTCGGGCTGTCGGGCGCGGAGACCGGCGTCCTCACCACGCTGCCGGTGCTGTGCCTGGGCGTGTTCGCGGCCGTCGCGCCGGTCGTCGCGCGCCGGTTCGGCACCGAGACCGCGATCGCCGGCTCCCTCGTCATGATCACGGCGGGGATCGTGCTGCGGGTGGTGCAGTCCCCGGTCTCGCTCTACGTTGGAACGGTCCTGGCCGGGGCGGGGATCGCGATGGGCAACGTCCTCATGCCAGCCGTGATCAAGCGCGCGTTCCCGTCCCGCCTGGGCTCGCTGACCGGCCTCGCGATGATGCTGATGGCGGCCAGCGGCGCGGTCGCCGCCGGTCTCGCGGTGCCGCTGGAGGCGGCGGGCGGCTGGCGGCTCGCGCTCGCCGTCTGGGCCGTCCCGTCGCTGGTCGCCGCGCTCGTGTGGGGGCCGCTCGCCCTGCGCGGCCGCCGCGCCCCGACGCCTCCGGTCACCGCCCCGCGCGCCGGAGGATCGTTGCTGCGCTCCCCGACCGCCTGGGCCGTCGCCGCGTTCATGGGCCTGGCGTCGCTGATGTTCTACGTGCTGCTGTCGTGGCTGCCGGAGATCATGCGCGACGCCGGCCACCCGGCCGCCACCGCCGGGATGATGGTCTCCACCATGATGATCGTCGGGATCCCGCTGGGCTTCCTGGTGCCGGTGTTCGCCGCCCGCCTGCGCGACCAGCGCCCCCTCGTCGTCGCCGTCGCGGCCACGATGGTCGTCGGCCTGGTCGGGCTGCTGCTCGCCCCGTCCGCCGGGTGGACGTGGGTCGTGATCCTCGGCATCGGCACCGGCAGCGCGTTCCCGCTGGCCTTCACGCTGCTCAGCCTCCGCTCGCCGAACCCGTCGACCGCCGCGGGCCTGTCGGGGATGGCGCAGACGGGCGGCTACCTGCTCGCCGCGGCCGGACCGCTCGCGGTCGGCGTCCTGCACGACGCCACGGGCGGCTGGAACGTGCCAGTGGCCCTGCTGCTCGTCCTGGTGGTCCCGGAGGTCGTGGTGGGTCTGCTGGCCGCGCGGCCCGGGTTCGTCCACCCGGCACGGCCGGCGGCGCCGCTGGTCGAGCCGAAGGCCCTCCCGGCGCCGGAGCCCGCCCGCAGCCGCTGATCAGGACATGTCGACGGCGTCGAGGTCGAGGACGCGCGCGTGCAGGACGAGCCGCTGGTGCAGCGCCGCCCGGAGCGCGCGGTGCAGGCCGTCCTCCAGGTAGAGCTCGCCGTGCCACTGGACCACGTGGGGGAACAGGTCGCCGTAGAAGGTGGAGTCCTTCGACAGCAGCGACTGGAGATCCATCTCCCGCTTGGTGCTGACGAGCTGGTCGAGGCGGACCTGGCGAGGAGGGATCTTGGCCCAGTCCCGGGACGAGAGACCGTGCTCTGGATAGGGCCTTCCTTCACCCACCGCCTTGAAGATCACCCTTCGAGTCTAAGGGCTCGCCCGTGCGCGGAGAAGGCGCGCAACAACTTGCGTCACTCCGCTTTCCAGATTCGGTAAACCAGTTACCGCCCAGCTCAGCCCGCCCGTGACTTAGCACCGGGCGGGCGGGCCGGAGCCGATCACGCCTGGTGCTCCGACCAGATGTAGGCGCCGGGAAGCAGATCCGCCACGGGAACGGCGCGCAGATCGCCGTCCCTGCCGACGATGACGCGGATGGACGGGAAGTAGTCGAGAAGGACCTGCCGGCACCGCCCGCAGGGAGACATCACCCCGCGGTCGCCGCTCCCCACGGCGACGACCGTGTCCAGGTGGTGGGCGCCCTGGGCGGCGGCCGCACCGATCACGGCCAGCTCCGCGCACGGCCCGCCCGTGAAGTGGTGGACGTTCATCGCCGTGACGATCCGCCCGTCCCCCGCGCGAGCGGCGGCCGCCACCGTGTGCTCGTCCCCCTTGCTGTTGTCGGCGGCAACGCGCCCGGCCACCTCGACGAGTTCGTAGTCGACCGTCATGTCCTTCTCCCAGCGTCCAGAGATCTTCGAGTACCGCGCGCCGCTCAGTCGTCCACGCGGGCGAGCGGTTCGCGGGTCCAGCCGCCGAAGCCCAGGCGTTCGTACAGCCGTACCGGCGAGTCGACGTCGTCCGCGGTCGCCGCCGTGATGCCGATGTCCATGATCACAGTTTATTCACCGCGATCTTCGCGAGCCGGACGCGCGGCCGCCTTCCGGGCGGGTCAGGCGCCGGCCGGCACGACGACGACCTTGCCGGGGAGGGTCCCCGCGGCGGCCCGGGCGTGGACCGACGCCAGGTCCGCCAGCGGGACGCGCTCGGCGACGTCGACGGTCAGCGCGCCGCGGTCCACCCGCGCCACGAGTTCCGCCAGTTGCCCGGCGTCGCTGCGGACGTAGACGTCGACGGCCCGCACGCCGCGCCGCTCGTCGGCCGGGGCGGGCATCCACACGGTGGTGCCGACCACCACGCCGCCGTCGCGGACCAGGCCGGCCAGCGCCGCGAACTCCTCGGGGTCGATCGGCGCGAGGTTGAGCAGGACGTCGACCGGCTCGGTCACCGCGGCGCTCACCCGGGTGGCGGTGTGGTCGACGACCTCGTCGGCGCCCGCCGCCCTGACGTGCTCGGCGCTGCGGGGGCTGGCGGTGGCGATCACGTGGGCGCCGGCCGCCTTGGCCAGCTGCACCGCGTAGCCGCCCACGGCTCCGCCGGCGCCGCTGACCAGGATCCGCTGCCCGGCCTTCAGCCCGGCGTGGTCGAAGAGCGCCTGCCACGCGGTGAGACCGACCAGCGGCAGCGCGGCCGCGTCGGCGAGCGGGATGCTCGCCGGAGCCGGCGCGAGGACCTCGGCGGGCGCGAGGACGTACTCCGCCGAGGCGCCGTCGTCGACGAACGGCAGGAAGCCGACGACCCGGTCGCCGATCTCCAGGCCGTTCACGCCCTCACCGAGCGCGTCGACCGTTCCGGCGACGTCCAGCCCGGGGATGTGCGGCAGGGTCAGGGGCATCGGGCCCTGCATGAACCCCGCGCGGATGTTGCCGTCGACGCCGTTGAACGTCGTCGCGGCGACGCGGACCCGCACCTGCCCGGCGCCCGGCACCGGCTGGTCGACGTCCTCGTAGCGCAGGACGTCGGGCTCTCCGTACTCGTGGAATCGCACTGCCTTCATCGTGGTGCCTCACTTCCGCCAAGAGTGCTTCGAATCCGAAGCACTTGCCCACACGGTAGCAGTGCTTCGAATCTGAAGCAAGTGCTTTGAAATTGAAGCAGATGGTAGGGTTTCGGCATGTCTGAGACACCGCCGTCCCTGGACGCCGTCCAGCTGGGTGCGTACTTCGCCCTCATGGAGGTGGCGGGCCTGCTCCGGCACGCGGTCGAGCAGCAGCTGCGGGAGGCCGGCGACCTCAGCTACGTGCAGTTCCAGCTCCTGGCGCGCCTCGGGCTCGACTCGCCGAGCGGCAGTGAGCGCATGACCGACCTGGCCGACGGCGTCGTCTACAGCCGCAGCGGACTGACCTATCAGGCCGGCCTGCTCGAGAAGGCGGGGCTGGTCAGGCGCACGCGCTCCGCGGACGACGACCGGGGCGTCACGGTCACGATCACCGACGCGGGGCGGGAGCTGCTCGCCAAGGTGCTCCCCGGCCACGTCGAGGTCCTGAGCCGGCAGCTCTTCCAGCCGCTGTCGCGCGAGGACGCCCAGGCTCTGGCCGACCTGCTGTCGCCGGTGCGCGACCACATGCGCGCCGCGCCGCCCCGTTCGGCGGCGCCCCGCCGCCGGCGGTAGCACGCCGGCGGCCGAGCGGATCAGTTCTCGATCACCTGGGGCGTTCTCGGCAGGCCCGTCACCGAGGTCACCACCGAGTACAGGCCGGTCGTCGCGGTGATGAACAGGCGGTTGTTCTTGGGGCCGCCGAAAGTGATGTTGGAGACGGGCTCGGGGACGCGGATGCGCCCGATGAGCGTGGCGTCCGGTGCGTAACAGTGCACGCCGTCCTCCAGGGCCGCCGCCCACAGCCGCCCGTCCCGGTCGAAACGGATGTTGTCGAACCTGGCGGCGCCGTCGCGGGCCTCGGCGAAGACATCGCCATCCGAGAGCGTGCCGTCGTCGCGGACGTCGAAGACGCGGATGTGCGCGGCCCGGGTGTCGGACACGAAAAGGCGGCGCTCGTCCAGGGAGAACACAAGGCCGTTCGGCCCGCCGAAGCCGTCGGCGACCAGGCGGACCTCGCCGGTCGCCGGATCGGCCCGGTAGACGTTGCAGGCCCCGATCTCGCTCTCGGCGCGGTGCCCCTCGTAGTCGCTGGCGATGCCGAAGTCGGGGTCGGAGAACCAGACCGACCCGTCGGAGCGCACGACCGCGTCGTTCGGGCTGTTGAGGCGCCTGCCCTCGTAGCGGTCGGCGATGACGGTGACGGCGCCGTCCGGCTCGGTCCTGGTGACCCTGCGCCCGCCCTGCTCGCAGGTGATCAACCGGCCCTGCCCGTCGAGGGTGTTGCCGTTGCTGTGGCCGGCCGGCGCGCGGAACGTCGAGACCGCGCCGGTGGCCTCGTCCCAGCGGAGCATGCGGTCGTTGGGGATGTCGCTCCAGATGAGCTGCCGCCACGCGGGCAGGTAGAGGGGGCCCTCCGCCCAGCGGCCGTCGGAGTGCAGGCGTTCGAGGTGCTGGTCGCCGTGGCAGCAACGTCCGGTGCGGAAGCGCTCGTCCAGAATCTCATATACCCCGTCGGCCGCTTCCCTGGGCATGGTTTCCCCTCATAGTGTTCTGACTGAATATCGTTCAGAGCAACTTCGGGATGATCGTACGCGATACAGTCATCCTGTGAGGAACGTGGATGACATCGATCGTCAGCTGCTGGAACTCCTCCAGCAGGACGCCACCCGGTCCTACACGGCGCTCGGCACGGCGGTCGGCCTGTCGGCCGGGGCCGTCCACGAGCGGGTCCGGAAGATGCGCGAGCGGGGCGTCATCCGGCGGACCAGCGTGGACGTGGAGCCGGCCGCGCTCGGGCAGGGCGTGCTGGCCTTCGCCCTGATCGACTCCTCGGTCTGGATGGGCGACCGCGCCGCCGAGTTCGCCGCCATCCCGGAGGTGCAGGAGGCCCACGTCGTCGCGGGCAGCGCGTCCGTGCTCGTCAAGGTGCGGACGTCGACGACCGCGCGGCTCCAGGACGTCCTGCGGCGGCTGTACGACATCCAGGGCGTCAGCGGGACGAAGGCGACGGTCGTCCTGGAGACGTTCTTCGAACGCCCGATCTCCCCGATGGGCCAGTGACCCCGCCCCGCCGGGGGCAAGGCCCGGAACCGTCGTGATCGTCTTTTCGTCCGAACCGGCATGACCGAAATCGAACCGTCGGCCGTTCCGGATTCGCCCGACGCCTGGCGTGCCCTCGCCACCGACTGGGCCGAGACCTCAGGCGTCCGCACGCGGCGGTACACGGACCTCATGCAAGGAGCGGCGGCTCATGTGGGTGCCGCCCCTCAGGGGCCGCACACCCTGGCGTGGACGCTGGGCGTCCTCACGCTGGCCGCCCGCCTGGATGGAATGGCTCTGCTCGATGCGTCGCCGGTCGTGGCCGCCATGACCACGGCGGCCGAACGGCTGGACGGCGCGCCCTGCGACCACGCCGACCACCCGTATCTGACGGACTTCGACGCCGAGAATCTCACCTGGAGGTTCCGGCCGGAGGAGACGGCGCTGCGGGTGGTGGGCGCCGGACCGCCCCTGGACGACCCCGGCCGGTGGAACTGCCCGCGCAATGTCGCCGGGTTCGCGCGGGCTGCGGCCGAGGCCGTCTTCCCCGGAGCATTCGACGACGTCCCCGTCCAGGCACCCGCGAGTGTCGGGCGGGGGCTGGAGTACCTCTCCGACGTGATCTATGACCACCCCTACGGCGACCCCTACGAGACTCTCGTCGACGAGGCCCGCGCCCTGCTGGAGGCCGCGCGCGAGGACACGCCCGAACTGCCTGGCCTGGTGGTCGCCAACTGCGCGCTGCTTCCCTACGCCGTCTCCGAGCGGGTCGAGTCCGTCGAGGTCCTGGACGAGATCATCACCGCCCTCGAAGCGGCGGCGCGACGCTGCGACGACGCCCCGGCGTGCGACCACGCCGCCCATCCGGACCTCGACGACTTCGAGGACTACCGCAGAGACGCCGAACTGATGCTCACCCCCGGAGGCCGGCGCGCCTACCGATGGCGGCAGCGATCGCTGGGCGGTCTCCCGCTGGAGGCCTGGACCTGCCGCCACCACTTCGGGATCGAGGCCGAGGTCGCGCTGGACGAGTTGCGCGAAGCCCGTGCGGAGGCGGCCGCCGAAGCCGGGCAGGCCGACGAAGAGGCTGAGGAGCCTCGGCCGTAGCGAGGCGACTGCGGCCTAGAAGCACCGAAGGGCGGCACCTGTAGGTGCCGCCCTTCGTCATGTTCTGCCGCTAAGCGAGCGGAGGATACGAGATTCGAACTCGTGAGGGCGTGAACCCAACACGCTTTCCAAGTCGGCTGGGCCCCGTTCGCCCTGATTCGGTGCCGTCCAGGGGGCCAGGTCGGAGGGCCCCCGCGTACCTCGCCGTATGGCTCTGAACGCCAGCGAACGAGACGAAAACTGAGACGGCGTGTAGAGGGGCCTTGACCGGCCCCACGCCAGAAGGCGCCCGGACGCGTCCACAGCGCCGTTCGCTGGCGACTGAGGGGACGACTGCTCCCGGACTGGCTCCCATCGTCGGCATGCCGCTCGGCAGGCTCCTAGCGGGCGACGGCAAACCGCTTGCTCGCCAGCGGCTCTCCGCGCGCAGCGCCGCAAGTCGACGCTCTGGACGCTCGACGCCACCTTGCGGATCCTCTTGCCGCGTCCTGCTCTTATAGAAATGAGCCCTCATGTGTGGGAGGATTTCTATAAGAGCAAGATCCGAGGGGGAACGCGCGTGGACGAATCACTCAACCCACTGCCCAGTGAGGGAACGGAGTCGCTGCTGCGGCGGCTGATCGACCCAGGTCTGAAGGAGGAGCACCTCCACCAGGCCATCAAGGCCGGCGAGGGTGACCGGCGCAACTGCACCAAGGACGACCCCAAGAACGCGCCGGGCAGCCGCGACTACTTCATGAGGATGCGCACCCTCCGTCAGGTCCTCCGCAAGGAGTTGGGGTGGCGTCGCTACGACCTCGACGGTCTGCCGTTGGTCATCAACCCTGACAAGACTCGCGCCATCGGCGTGGTCCAAGGCGATTCGGCCACGGGCAATCCCCAGCGGCACCCGAAGACCCGGAAGCCCGTAGGTGAGATCAAGCAACTCCTGGTAGCCCAGAACCTGGTGCAACCTCAGACGGCGTTGTTCGAAGTGCCGGGGGCCCCGGTAGCGGAAACGAAGCTGAGTGATGAGCAGCTGGCCCACCTGCAGACATGGTTCCTGCTCACTTGTCGGACTTCACGCAAGGACACCGTCACTGTGCGCACAGAGCTTTCCTGCGCTATCGACGTCGACGGAGAAGGACGCGCCAACCTGTGGAAGCCTCGGATCTTCCTCGCCCCGCTGCACTTCGAGGGGGTCATCCCTCACATCGAGGGCACTGACGACGGTCCCGACGAGTTCGATGTTGAGGTTGGAGACCTCTAGCATGATCGATTCCCCCCTGCTCACGTACCTCCACGAGGGAATCATGGTTAATCCATCACGCATCGTCCTGGCCCGTAAGCGCCGGGGGCTCACGCATGTCGAACTCTCTGAGAGGGTCGGGGTGAGTGCGCAGAGCTTGTCCAACTACGAAAAGAATCGACAGGAGCCTTCGGAGGATGTCGTCACGCGTCTTGCGCACGCTCTCGACTTCCCCGTCGCTTTCTTCTACGGGGGCGAGACCGACCCGATCCCGGCAGAGTCAGTCTCGTTCCGTGCTCGCTCCAAGTTGCGTGCACGACACCGTAATATGGCCCTCTCTGGGGCCGAACTGGCAGTCGAGTTCCACGACTGGGTTGCAACAAAGCTCCGCCTGCCCGCACCTGACCTCCCAACGTTGGGTAAACCCGACCCAGCCACCGCCGCGGGGATGGTCCGCTCCAGATGGGGCCTCGGCTTGGCGCCTATCTCTAACATGATCCATTTGTTGGAATCCCGTGGTGTACGAGTGTTCTCGCTCAGCCCAGAGTTCCAAGATGTTGACGCCTTCGCCTTCTATCGCAGCTCAGTTCCCTTCGTCTTCCTCAACACCGGCAAGACCGCGGAGCGGAGCCGGTTCGACGCCGCGCACGAGCTTGGGCACCTGATCCTCCACTCAGACGAGCGGCCAGTCGACCGGCCGCAAGCGGAGGACGAAGCCAATACTTTCGCACGGCATTTCCTGATGCCCCCCGAAAGTGTGGCTGCCCACATGCCCAGCAATCCCTTCGTTGACCAAATTTTGCAGGGCAAGAGAATCTGGAAGGTATCGGCACTCGCACTGGCCTACCATCTCCACGATCTGGACCTACTCTCCGATTGGGCCCATCGGCAGGCATGCATTGAACTCGGCAAACGGGGATACCGGATGGCTGAGCCCGATGGAATGCCAGTTCGTGAGACCTCTCAACTCTGGGAGAAGGTTTTCCGAGCACTGCGCGCTAAGGGGGTGGGATCAGCTCAGATCACCGAGATCCTGGACATCCCCGCTGCGATGACAGCTGAGTTCACCTTCGGACTGACCCTCGTCGCCGTCCATGGGCAGGGAGGGTCGGCTAGACCACAACGTTCCCAACTGCGGCTTGTCGAGTCCAACTGACGGCTATGGTCACCCCGCCAGGTACAGATGCCTGGCGGTGGCAACCGGCGGCAAGACCTAGACCACTCGTGTGCAGTGCGAGAAGCTTGGAGCATGGCCAAGCTGACCATGACCTCAAGCCGATGGGAAGAACTTACCGCGCTGCTGGAGGATGAGCAGAAGCTTCAGTCTGAGTACCCCAAGGTGGCCGAGTACCTGAACATGGCGGCGCAGCTGGCGGGAACCGGTGACGATCAAGCGGACGCCCAGTTTGACTTGCGGTTCGTGCACTACATGACCAGCGGTGCCGCCGTTAGCTCAAACCCTTACTGGGACATCGTGGAACCGCTCGTGGCTGAACATGAGGGCCGACGAGTCGTGAATGGCGGCCGGGGAAAAGGAAGCGCACGGCTAGCTTTTGCGCAGATGCTCTTGCAGGCAACATATGCGTATGCGATACCTGCTCCGCAAACCATCGAATGGATGGCGGCTTTCTGTGGGGATCTACCTGTCGTGGAACTTGGAGCAGGGCGAGGATACTGGGCATCCCAGCTGGCTCGATTGGGGCTGAATATTAGGGCTTACGACTCGGATCCACCCGACAAAGCTAGTAACGCCTCATTTCCCGGAGCGGCTGGCCAGGCAGACGTTTGGCACCCTGTCGGGAGCCTGAATGAGTTCGCGTCTCGTTCCCAGTCGGCGGACTACGTGCTGTTCCTCTGCTGGCCACCGGGCTGGGGAGACGCAATGTCTTCTGAGGCGCTCGCGTTGTTCGAGGCCGCTGGGGGTGAGCGACTCGTCTACATCGGGGAGTCGAAGGGTGGAAAGACGGGCAACGATGCCTTCTTCGACGCCCTGGCCGCCCGCTGGAAATTGGACGCCGTAGATCAACACTTCGTATCGTGGTGGACGGATGCGGACGTGGCTCAGGGTTGGGTCCGAATCTGAGGACTTGCATAACGAAGGGGGTGCCGACCAATTCGGCACCCCCTTCGTAATACCTCTACTTAAGGGCCATGCGGAATACGAACGCCTCGTAGCGGTCGCGGGGGTATGAGATCTCAGAGAGCATGATGACTCGGTCGTCGGTGGACAAGAACCGCTGGTGAACCGTCTTGACGAGGTCGCCGGGCGTAGTCCGCAGCCACTCGGCGTGCGCCTCCGCCGGT